>NZ_JBHWBS010000041.1:21298-45313 GCF_042735655.1 Streptomyces sp. NPDC059567
AGCCCGCCGGCCCCCCACCCCAGCGCCCCCCCCCGAGGCCCCGAGTGGCGGGGCGCGCCGTGGCCCCCCGCCGGCCGGCGGGCGCGCGGCGCCCCCCCCCCCCCCCCGCCGCTCGTGCTCTCCGGCTGCGGCAGCGTGGGTGGACTGGAGACCGCCGGCCCCACGCCCACCGCCGTCGGCCCGGTCCGGCTCTGGCCCGACCTGCCGCCCGCGAGCGAGCCGCCCCTCGACTACGGCGAGACCGACACCCAGACCGTCCCCGGCATCAAGGCCCCCGGTAACGACGTCCACCGCGTCGACGCCGTGGCCGTGGTCCAGGCCGAGGTGAACGCCCATCCCGACACGTACTCCGGCGCGGACGGCATGTACGAGGAGACGGCCCGGCAGATCGGCCGGTGCGCCACCGAGCCCACGAAGTGCCCGGTCATGCGCCCGTACTACCGCGACCTGACCGGCAACGGCCGCGACGAGCTGATCGTGGGCATCCGGATGCCCGATCAGCAGGTCGGCCTGCGGGTCTATCTCGCCGAGAACGACAGCCTCACCCGGATCATGTCCACCATCGAGCAGGTCATCAGCGTGGAGCTGGCCGGCCGGGACGTGATCGTGCGGGCCGCCTCGGCCGGGATTCCCGGGTACGAGTACCGCACCGCCTGGTCCTGGGACGAGCAGCAGCGCGCGATGCTGCCGACCCGGGACGAGATCGTGCGCGTCAAACCGCCGGTCCCGTCCCCCTCCCCGACCCCGCAGCCCCGATTCGTGGAGCCCACGGCGCCGCCGTCCCCCTCGCCCACCCCGTCGCCCTCCGCCGACGTGCTCTCCGGAGAGCCCCGGTGACCCGGCGCGCGAGGCTGCGCCTCCCCGCCTGGACCGCGACCCTCACCTGGAAGTCCACGGTCTTCATCGCGGTCATGTGCTGCGCCCTGGCGGCGCTGCTCGGCGTGCTCGTGCACGTCTCGGTGGCCGGGCAGACGGTGAACGACTCCCGCGAGAGGGCGCTGACCCGGCTCACCGCCGCCACCCGCGCCTACGAGGCGGGCGACCCGCTCCCCCGGTTCTCCGGGATCGACCCGGAGGGTCTGCCGGGCTCGCTGCGCGCCCTCGCCCTCCGGGGTGAGCGCGGCACGGTGGTCGTGGAGCACGAGGGGCGGCCGACGATGTGGGCCGCGGGCCCCGCGGACGGCCGCGTCCTCGCCGTACAGCAGGACTACACGACGAGCGCCGAGACCATCGACGGGCTCGACCGCTCGATCCTGGGGTCCTCGGTCCTGGCGATCGGGGCCACGCTGCTGCTGGGTGCCTTCGCCGTCACCCGGGTCACCCGGCGGCTGCACCTGACCGCCCAGGTCGCCCGGCGGATCAGCGCGGGCGATCTCGACGCGCGGGTCAACGACCCCCGCACGAAGGACCCTTCACGCCCCCAGGACGAGGTGGCCGCGGTCTCCGGGGCGCTCGACACGATGGCCTCCTCGCTCCAGCGCAAGCTGCAGACCGAGCAGCGCTTCACCGCCGATGTCGCGCACGAGCTGCGCACTCCGCTGACCGGCCTGTCGGCCGCCGCGGAACTGCTGCCGGAAGGGCGCCCCTCGGAGCTCGTACGGGACCGGGTGAAGGCGATGCGCGACCTGACCGAGGACCTGCTGGAGATCTCGCGGCTCGATGCCCGCAACGAGACGGTGGATCTGGCGGTGCACGCCCTCGGCCCGCTGGCACGGCGGGTGGTGCGCGCGTCGGGCACGGAGACCGAGGTGCGGATCGTCCGGGACGTCACCGTCGAGACGGACAAGCGGCGCCTGGAGCGGGTCCTCGGCAATCTCGTCGCCAACGCGCACAAGCACGGCGCCCCGCCGGTGGTCCTGACCGTGGACGGCGCGGTCGTCACGGTGCGGGACCACGGTCCCGGATACCCGGAGTACCTTCTGGCGACCGGGCCGCAGCGGTTCCGCACGGAGAGCGGCGGCAAGGGGCACGGGCTCGGACTGACGATCGCGGTGGGGCAGGCCGAAGTGATCGGCGCGGAACTGGTCTTCGGCGAGGCGCCGGACGACGGGGGCGGGGCGCTGGCCCGGCTGACGCTGCCGGAGTACGTGTCGTTCGACGTGATGGAGACCGAGCCCGAGCCCTGACGGCACACCGTCACACATAAGGGATATAAGGGTTATGGCTTGCTACGTTGCGGACCATGACCGCAACGACGGCGGACGCTCCCCCGCCCGGGCCTCGCACCCCGAAGCGCCGCGGCGTGGAACTCTCCCTCCTCGTCTGCGCCGTCCTCATCTCCGTGCTCGGATACGCCGATGTCGGCCTGGCCAGGAGCGGCGCCGTGCCACCGGACGCCGTCCGCTACGGCGCCGGTCTCGGCGCGCTCGCGCTCCTGGCCCATCTCGCCGTCCGCTTCCGCGCGCCGTACGCCGATCCGCTGCTGCTGCCCATCGCCGTGCTCCTCAACGGGCTCGGGCTGGTGCTGATCTACCGGCTCGACCTGGAGACCCCGCACGACCAGGCCGCCTTCACCCAGCTGGTCTGGTCGACGCTCGGGGTGGCGCTCTTCATCGCCGTCGTCGTGCTGCTGCGCGACCACCGGGTGCTGCAGCGGTACGCCTATCTGTCGATGGCCACCGCGCTCGCCCTGATGCTCGTGCCGATCTTCTTCCCGGCCGTGAACGGGGCCAAGATCTGGATCCGGATCGGCGGACTCTCCTTCCAGCCGGGCGAGTTCGCCAAGATCCTGCTGGCCGTGTTCTTCGCCGCCTACCTCGCGGCGAACCGCAACGCGCTGGCGTACACCGGCCGCAGGATCTGGAAGCTTCAGTTCCCCACCGGCCGGGTACTCGGGCCGATCGCCGCGATCTGGGTGCTGAGCGTGGGCGTCCTGGTCCTGGAGCGGGACCTGGGCACCTCACTGCTCTTCTTCGGACTCTTCGTGATCATGCTCTACGTGGCGACCGGCCGGACCGGCTGGATCGCCGTCGGGCTGCTCCTGGCGGCCGTCGGGGCCTTCGCCGTCGGCTCCCTCGAACCCCATGTGCACAGCCGGGTCGAGGACTGGCTCAATCCGTACGCCTCCATCGAGGCGGGCGACGGGCCGGGGCAGCTCGCGCAGTCCCTCTTCTCCTTCGCCGCGGGCGGAGTGCTCGGCTCCGGCCTCGGACTCGGGCACTCCATCCTGATCGGATTCGCCGCGAAGTCCGACTTCATCCTCGCCACGGCCGGCGAGGAGCTCGGCCTGGTCGGACTGACCGCCCTCTTCCTGCTGTACGCGCTGCTCGTCGCACGCGGCTACCGGGCCGGGCTCGCCCTGCGCGACCCCTTCGGGCGGCTCCTCGCGACCGGCCTCGCCTCCATCCTGGCGCTCCAGGTCTTCGTGATCGCCGGCGGGGTGATGGGCCTGATCCCGCTGACCGGCATGCCCATGCCGTTCCTGGCCCAGGGCGGCTCGTCCGTCGTCACCAACTGGGTCATCGTGGCGCTGCTGATCCGGGTCAGCGACTCGGCCCGCGCCCCGCTCCCCGACACCGTCGAGACCGGGGTCATCGCCCCGATCGTGGAGGACGCCCGGTGATCCCGTACATCCGCCGCGCGGCCGCGCTCTGCCTGCTCCTCCTGGTGGCGCTCCTGGTGAACGCCGCGCGTGTGATGGTCCTCCAGGCGGACGAGCTGGACGAGAACCCGGCCAACCGGCGGCCGGCGATCGCCCGTTGGGGCCAGGCGCGTGGCGCGATCGTCGTCGACGGACGGCCGGTGACCGGCTCACGGGACAGCGGGCAGCAGCTGCGCTACGAACGGACCTACAAGCAGGGCCCGTTGTACGCCCCGGTGACCGGATACGCCTCCCAGACGTACGGCACCGCGTTCGTGGAGAGCGCCGAGGACGACATCCTCGCCGGTACGAGTGCGCTGCTCGCCCCGCTGCCGTTCTGGAACGACGTCACCCGGGGCCGGCAGCCCGGCGGGAAGGCGGTGACGACGGTCCGGGCGTCGATGCAGGAGGCCGCGTACCGGGGACTCGGCGGGAAGCGCGGGGCGGTCGCGGCGATCGAGCCGTCGAGCGGGCGGATCCTGGCGCTGGTCTCCTCGCCCTCGTACGACCCCGGGCTGCTGTCGGGAACCGGGCCGAAGGTCGAGGAGGCGTGGGCACGGCTGAACTCCTCGCCGAACCAGCCGATGCTGAACCGCGCGATCCGGCAGACCTATCCCCCCGGCTCGACCTTCAAGATCGTGACCGCCGCCGCGGCGCTGGACGCGGACGTGGTGACGGACGTCGACGCACCGACGGACACCCCTGACCCCTTCGTGCTGCCGGGCACGCGGCAGGTCCTCCCGAACGCCGCGAAGGGGTGCGGGAACGCCTCGCTGGCGTACGCGATCCAGTGGTCGTGCAACACGGTGATGGCCGGGCTCGGGGTGGAGGTGGGCCTGACGGGGATGGTCGACGCGGCGGAGCGGTTCGGCTTCGGCGACACGCGCCTGAAGGTCCCCGCCTGGGTGGCGAGGTCCAACTTCGACACGGACATGAGCCCCGACCAGCTGGCGCTGTCGTCGATCGGCCAGTTCAACACGACGGCCACCCCGCTGCAGATGGCGTTGGTGGCGGCGGCGGTCGCCAACAACGGGGAGATCGCCTACCCGTATCTGGTCGAGCGGACGACGACGTCCGGCGGCACGACGGTCGACACCACCGGCCGCCGCAGCTTCCGCCAGGCGATGCGCCCCTCGACCGCCGCCCAGCTGCAGCGGCTGATGGTCAAGGCGGTCGAGGAGGGCACGGGCACGAACGCGGCCATCCCCGGGGCGCGCGTCGGCGGCAAGACGGGCACGGCCCAGCACGGCCTGGGCAACACCGGGACGCCGTACGCCTGGTTCATCGCCTGGGCCCAGGCCGCGGACGCGGCCCAGCCCGCGGTGGCGGTGGCGGTCGTCATCGAGGACGCGGAGGCCAGCCGTACGGACATCAGCGGCGGCGGCAGCGCGGCACCGATCGCCCGGGCGGTGATGGAGGAGGCGCTGCGCCCCGCCCCCACCGAGGGCGTCAGCTGATCGGCTTGCGGATCTCCGCGCGGATCTTGGCCGTGGTCTCGGCGAGCTCGGCCAGATCGATGTCCTTCGGGTCGGCGGTCGCCGACTCAGGGGTGACCCGGGCCACCGCGGCGGCGGTGTTGTCGTCACCCCAGGCGCACATGGGGAGCGTGGTCGTGCCCAGGGCGTCCTTCGACGTGGTGACCTGACAGCTGACGGTCACGCCGTACCCGGCGGGGGTGAAGTCCTTGGGCCGGACGACGAGCGTCGAGCCCTTCTCCGTGGCGGCGCCCTTGAGGATGGACGAACGGGTGAGCTCGGCGTTCTTGATCCGTCCGTGCATCCCGGAGACGACGAGGGCGGAATCGTCCTCGCCGCTGTACTGCCCGACCGCCGCCTTGGCGTCCTTCACGGTGAGATCGGGAGTGTCCTCGATCTCCTTGCCCTCGGTCTCGGAGAGGTCGGAGACCAGCGTGTACTCGCCGGCGAGCAGGGTCTTGGGGACGACGAGCTTGTGCGTCGCCTCGGGGAAGGAGCCGGTGACACCGGAGAGCCCGGCGATCGCCCCGTAACCGAGACCGCCGACCAGGACCACGGAGCCGAGGACGATGGCGACGATCGCCCCGGCCGACAGCTTCTTCTTCGGCGGCGGCCCCATGGGCGGCTGCCCCCACGCCCCGGCGCCCGGCCCCTGGTACTGCGGCGGGACACCCTGCGGGGGGAAGCCCTGCGGAGCCCCGAACGCACCCGGCTGCTGCGGGGGCGGCACGGGCCCGCCGTACGGGTTGTGGGGCGGCTGGCTCGGCGATGGCGGCATGGTCATGCCGGGCACGCTACGTCACCCGTACGCGCACCCACGCTCCGGGTCCGATCCCGGCCTCGCCCCCGGCGGCTACCCCTCCGCCGCGCCCTGCGCGATGGCCTCGTCGACCTCCGCGATCCGCTCCCCCTCCTCCGCCGCGAAGCGCTCCCGATCCAGCGCCTCGGCGATCTCCTCGTCCTGGGTCATCAGCAGGTCCAGGTTCGAATCGCCGAGGTCGAAGACCCCCATGTCCAGGTACGCCTTCTGCAGGCGCTCGCCCCACAGGCCGATGTCCTTCACGCACGGGACGATCCGGCTGAACAGCAGCTTGCGGAAGAGGTGCAGGAACTCGCTCTGCTCACTGAGCTCCTCCGCCTCCTTCTTCGGTATGCCGAAGTTCTCCAGGACCTCGACCCCGCGCAGCCGGTCCCGCATCAGGTAGCAGCCCTCGATCACGAACTCCTCGCGTTCGCGCAGTTCCGCGTCCGACAGCTGCTTGTAGTAGTCGCGCAGCGCCATCCGGCCGAAGGCCACGTGCCGGGCCTCGTCCTGCATCACGTACGCCAGGATCTGCTTCGGGAGCGGCTTGTCCGTCGTGTCGCGGATCATCCCGAAGGCGGCCAGCGCCAGGCCCTCGATGAGGACCTGCATCCCGAGGTACGGCATGTCCCAGCGCGAGTCGCGCAGGGTGTCGCCGAGCAGGCCCTGGAGGTTGTCGTTGATCGGGTAGAGCATCCCGACCTTCTCGTGCAGGAAGCGGCCGTAGATCTCCGCATGCCGGGCCTCGTCCATCGTCTGGGTCGCCGAGTAGAACTTGGCGTCCAGGTCCGGGACCGACTCCACGATCCGGGCGGCGCAGACCATCGCGCCCTGCTCGCCGTGGAGGAACTGGCTGAACTGCCAGGAGGCGTAGTGCCTGCGCAGATCGCCCTTGTCCTTCTCGGTCATCTTCGCCCAGTGCCGGGTGCCGTGGAGCGTGAGGACGTCGTCCGGGGTGCCGAGCGGGTCGTACGGGTCGACCTCGAGCTCCCAGTCGATGCGGGTGGCGCCGTCCCACTGCTTGTCCTTGCCCTTCTGGTAGAGGGCGAGGAGCCGCTCGCGGCCCTCCTCGTACTCCCAGTTGAAGCGGGCCTGCCCGGTCGCGGGGACGTTCCAGAGGGATTCCCTCGGGGCCTTCACGTAAAGGTCGTGCGTCGACACTGACGACTCCTTCGCTCGCCGAACGTGCTCCTTCCGGCAGGCTCACACGTTGGTAGACAGAGGGTCAACAAGTAGTGCGCAAGGGATTGACGGTCTTGCTGACGAGCAGTCTCATAAGAGGTGACCACAGGTAACTCGACCGCGTGCACAGCGAGGTGTCTCACCGTCATGACCACTCGGACCGAGCACGACTTCACTCTCATCCGGGACGCCCTCGGCCCCCTGCGCGACCGGGAACAGGTCGCCGCGCGGCTGCTCGAGTCCTCCCTCAAGCACTCCTTCGACCCCGAGAGCGAGCTCGACTGGGAGGCCCCGGTCGAGGACGGCAAGTGGTTCTGGCCGCCGGAGCTGCTCTCCCTCTACGACACCCCGCTGTGGCGGAGGATGTCCGAGGAGCAGCGGATGGACCTCGCCCGGCACGAGGCGGCCTCGCTCGCCTCGCTGGGGATCTGGTTCGAGATCATCCTGATGCAGCTGCTCGTCCGGCACATCTACGACAAGTCCCTCACCAGCAACCACGTGCGCTACGCGCTCACCGAGATCGCCGACGAGTGCCGGCACTCGATGATGTTCGCCCGGATGATCCAGAAGGGCGGCGCACCCGCGTACCGGGTCCCGCGGATCTACCACAATCTCGCCCGCGTCCTGAAGACCGTCTCCACCACCCCCGGCTCCTTCGCGGCGACCCTCCTCGGCGAGGAGATCCTCGACTGGATGCAGCGTCTGACCTTCCCGGACGAGCGCGTCCAGACCCTGGTGCGCGGGGTGACCCGCATCCACGTCGTCGAGGAGGCGCGGCATGTGCGCTACGCCCGGGAGGAGCTGCGGCGCCAGATGGTGACCGCCCCCCGCTGGGAGCAGGAGTTCACCCGGCTCAGCTGCGGCGAGGCGGCCCGGGTCTTCTCCACCTGCTTCATCAACCCCAAGGTGTACGAGAACGTCGGCCTGGACCGCCGCCAGGCCCTCGCCCAGGTCCGCGCGAGCGGCCACCGCCGCGAGGTCATGCAGTCGGGCGCGAAGCGGCTGACGGACTTCCTCGACGACATCGGGGTGCTGCGGGGACCGGGCCGGCGGCTGTGGAAGTCCTCCGGGCTGCTGGCGTGAGCGGCGGCCCGCACGGGGCGGCGAGCGTCGCCACGCGGCGGCCGCACGTGGCCGTGGCAGCCGGCATGACCGCCCGGCCGCGCGTGGCCGTGGCTCGGCCACGCGGCGGAGCCGCACATCGATACGGCTCCCCTGCGCGTCACCTCGCAGAGCTACCCTGCGAGGCATGACCAGTGCCGCCTCGCCCGCGTACCGCCGGCTCAGCGTCGAGGAACGGCGGCTGCAGCTCCTCGCCGCCGCCCTGACGCTCTTCGCGCACCGGGCGCCGGACGAGGTCTCCCTCGACGACGTCGCCGAGGCGGCCGGCGTCTCACGGCCGCTCGTCTACCGCTACTTCCCCGGCGGGAAGCAGCAGCTGTACGAGGCCGCGCTGCGCTCCTCCGCCGACGCGCTGGAGCGGTGCTTCGCCGAACCGCCGGCCGGGCCGCCGACCGAGCGCCTCGGCCGGGTCCTCGACCGCTATTTGACCTTCGTCGACCAGCACGACGCCGGATTCAGCGCCCTGCTCCAGGGCGGGAGCGTCGCCGAGACCTCCCGTACGACGGCGATCGTGGACGAGGTGCGGCGGGCCGCGGCCGAGCAGATCCTCGTCCACCTGGGGATCGACGCACCCGGCCCCCGGCTGCGGATGATGGTCCGCACCTGGATCGCGGCCGTGGAGGCGGCTTCGCTGATCTGGCTCGACGAGGACAAGCAGCCGCCCGCCGCGGAGCTGCGGGACTGGCTCGTCGACCATCTGATCGCGCTGCTCGCGGCCACGGCCGCGACCGACGAGGAGACGGCGGCGGTCGTCAAGCGGCTCCTCGCGCAGGAGCGCGCGGAGGGGCCGGTCGGCACCCTGGCGCGACGAGTGACCCCCGTGGTGAGCGAGGCGGCACACCTCATATGAGACTGGTGGCGTGAGAAGCGAGAACACCCTCTTTCGTGGCGGCCCCCTGGACGGCCGGGTCCTGCCCGTCCTCGTCGGTCCGACCGGACATCCGCCGAAGTGGTACGAGGTACCGGTGCCGGACGCCGACGGCGGACCCCCGACCGTCCACGCGTACCGCCGCGAGCCGGCCGGGCGGACCAAGCGGCTCGGGCTCCAGCGCGGCTGGGTCTACGAGTACGCCCCCGAGGGACGGGAACGACGCGAGCTGAAGTGGCCCTGGTCCAAGCCGAACGGGTGAGCCGCTTAGCCCGAATCGCCCCTTTGTGAGCTCATCGCACCATCCGGAACGCACATCATCTCCGTGGAGGTGATGACGTGTCAGGAAGGCTGCTGCGCACGGTCTGCACGGGGGTACTGGTCGCGACGACGGCGCTGGCGGGGCTTCCGTCGGCGACCGCCGACGATCCGGCGGACCCGCCGGTGGAGGCCCCCGCCGAGGCCGCCGCGGGCGAGACGTCTTCGGCCCCGCCGGTCGACCCGCCGGCCGAGGACCCGCCTTCCGAGGGCGCCCTCCCGGCAGTGCCACCGGGTGGGACTGCGGACACCACCACCGACCCCGCCGACGGCACCCCCCTCGACGACGCCGCGGAACTCCCGCCCGCCGGCGGTGACTCCGTCGCCACCCTCCTCACCCGGCTGCAGACGCTCTACCGCCAGGCCGAGCAGGCCACCGAGACCTTCAACGCCACCGACGAGGACCTACGGCTCCAGACAGCCGACACCAGGAAGGTCACCGCCGCCCTCACCGCCACCCGCAAGGCGCTCGCCGACGGCCGCAACGCGGCCGGAAGGCTCGCGCGCGAGCAGTACCAGGGCCGCTCGGAGTTCTCCGGATATCTGCGGCTCCTGCTCTCGAAGGACCCCCAGCAAGCCTTGGACCAGGGACATCTGATGGCACGTGCGGCGCGCGACCGGGCGGGCATCGTCTCCCGACTCGAAGAGGCGGAGAAGAAGGCGGACGCCCTCGCGAGCCGCTCGCGCCAGGCCCTGGACCGGCAGCAGACGCTCGCCGCACGGCAGAGGAAGCAGCGGGACGACGTCCAGGTGAAGCTGAAGGACATCCAGAAGCTGCTCGCCACCCTCTCCGCCGACCGGCTCGCCCGGCTGGCCGAGCTGGAGCGGACCCAGACCGCGGGAGCGCAGCGCGAACTCCTCGACTCCGGCGTCCTGGACACCGCCCGGACACCCTCGCAGGAGGGCGGGGAGGCGCTGCGGTACGCGGTGCGGCAGATCGGCAAGCCGTACGTGTGGGGCGCCGAGGGGCCGGAGTCGTACGACTGCTCGGGGCTGACCTCGCAGGCATGGGCGAGCGCCGGCAGGGAGATCCCGCGGACCAGCCAGGAACAGTGGCGGACGCTTCCGAAGGTGTCCCTGAGGGAGCTGCGCCCCGGCGATCTGGTGGTCTACTTCCCCGAGGCCACGCACGTGGCGATCTATCTCGGCCACGGCCTGGTCGTCCAGGCCCCCCGCCCCGGCGCGAAGGTCAAGGTCTCCCCGATCGCCGCCAACCCCCTCCTCGGCGCCGTCCGCCCCGACCCGACCGCCGGGGCTCTCCCGTCCTACACGCCGCCCGAGCTCCCCGCCGGGGCCACGGACGGCTCGGACGAGGGGTTCGATCAGGGCGGGGCCTGAGCACTTTCGACCGGCGCACCGAAGCAGACAGAGCGGAGGTAGGCATTCCCATTCGTGGCATCAAGTGGCGTTCAGGAAAGATCAGTTGATGCGGATACTTATGCGATCATGACAAAGATTTCCAGCCACCGGCCGGAACCTTCTTGATTGCAGAGGACCATGAAGTTCAACCCGATCGTCCGCGCCCGCCGCGGACTGCTCGTTCTCGCCGCATCCCTCGGCCTCGTCTTCGGCGTCTCGGCCGGTCCGGCCCAGGCCGCGACCTCCTGGTACTACATCGGCACCGTCGAGATCCGCTTCGAGCACTCCAACCAGTGTCTTGAGGTGGCGGACTGGAGCAAGGCGAACGGCGCGGCCGTCCGCCAGTGGCCCTGCACCGGTGGCGACAACCAGAAGTGGGCGCGCTGGTGGAGGTCGGACCAGCCCACCGATGCGCACTACTACATCAACGTCAACAGCGGCAAGTGCCTGGAGATCGGCGGCTGGGGACGCAACAACGGTGCGACCGCCAACCAGTGGGACTGCCACTACGGCCTCAACCAGCTCTTCTGGGGCACCGACATTCTCAACATGGACTACACCTACGTCCACGGCAAGTGCCTGGAGATCGCCGACTGGAGCCAGCAGCCGGGTGCCCGCGCGCGGCTGTGGGACTGCCACTACGGCGCCAACCAGGGCATCAACATGAGAGCCGTCTGAGCCCCCGGGCGGGGGGGGGGGGGCGGGCGGGCCGCGCGCCCCCCCCCCCCCCCCCCCCCCCCCGCCGCCCCCCCCGCGGGCGGGCGGGGGGGGGGGCTCAGCCACACCGCGCCAACCCCGGTAAAAAAACCTCCTCGCCTACGCCCCCCGGGGGGGGGGGCGGCCCCCCGCCCGGCCCCCCGCTCGCCCTCTCCCGTGACCGTCAGGCCCCGGCGACCGACGCGAGGTAGGCGGACGTCTTCTCCGGGTCGAAGAAGATCACGAACGGCCCCGCAAAGGCTCTACCCAGCGGTTCCTCCCAACTGGGATGCCTCTGCGGGGCCGTGGGACGTCTGTGGGCCGTCAGACCTCGAACCGGGCTGTTTCGTGGATGCTCGGTTCCGTCCAGTCCGATGGAGCGAGCGCGGTAGCGGAGCCCGTGGCGGCCGGCCCTGACCCGGATGGGCTTCTCGTTCTTGTACCAGCGGTCTTGGATGTGGCCGGCCATGGCGGCTGCGGTCCGTTCGGGTACGGGAAGACCCGTGGCGCTCCGGCGGGAGCGCCATGGGCCTAGGTGGATTGGTCAGGCGGCGTCGAGGTCGCGAGCAGAGACTCACTCATGGACGCGACCTTTTCAGCTCTGGGCCCTGACCCTCGCCTGTAGTCGCAGCACCACCAACCCGAGCGTGTTCATGCCGCATCGGGCCTTCGCATCCGTGGGGGCTCGCCCGAACCTGCTAGCGGATTTTCCACACGCGATTCGACGACACGCCGAAAGCGAATGAGTGAACCTGAAATCGTGAAAATGAGTCACCCTATTGACCGGTGGTGACACACCCTCACATATGTTCATATTATCTCACCTTTAGTGAGTGGGTTTCGGTTGCCATGTGCCCCAGCATTGGCTCTGCGGTCGCCGCTTCGGCGAAGCTCTGCTGAACACCGTGCAGTTGTGCGGACGTGCGGCCTGACCAGAACTCGCCACAGGGCGCTCGGAATTCCCATTCCGAGCTACTGAGCTCAACGGCCAAAAGAAAGGTCTGTCCTATGCCAGTGGATGCCGCCCTGTCCGCCCCATCAGGCCCCGCGCGAAGACACGCCAGGGTCAAGAAGAAGCTCCTCCTGCTGCCCGGAACGCTGCTGGTGGCGGCTGTCACCCTGGTCCCGAGCCTCGCCCACGCCCTGGAAGCCCCCGTGGGGCTGGGGACCGCCACCAATTACGCGGTCCTGGCCGGTTCAACGATCACCAACACGGACACCCCCACCATCATCAATGGAGATCTGGGGCTCGATCCGGGCACGTCAGTGACGAACTTCCCGCCCGGCGTCGTCAACGGAACGCAGCACATCGACGATGCGCAAGCCGAGCAGGCGAAGGCCGACCTCGTCATCGCCTACAACGACGCGGCGAGCCGCGGGCCCGGGGCCGCCTCTTCGGTCGACATCGGCGGACAAACGCTGGCTCCCGGCGTCTACACGTCCGTGTCGACACTGAACATCACCGGCACGGTCACCCTTGACGGCCAGAACAACCCCGACGCCGTCTTCATCTTCCAGATCCCCGAGACCCTGATCACGGCTCCGGGGGCCGTCGTGGCCCTCATCAACGGAGCGAATGCCTGCAACGTGTTCTGGCAGGTGGGCAGCTCCGCCACCCTCGACACGACCACCCAGTTCAAGGGCAACATCCTGGCCCTGACGTCCATCACCGTGAACAACAGCGCCGTGATCGAAGGCCGCGCCCTGGCACGCAATGGCGCGGTCACGTTGGACAACAACGTCATTACGAGGGCGGCCTGCGCCGTTGGCCCGGTCGGACCTCCCGGTCCGACGGGTTCGCCCGGTCCCACGGGTTCGCCTGGTCCGACGGGTTCGCCCGGTCCGGAGGGTCCGCCCGGACCCTCCGGTTCACCCGGACCCGCCGGCTCACCCGGACCCGCCGGATCGCCCGGACCCGCCGGATCGCCCGGACCCGCCGGATCGCCCGGACCCGCCGGATCGCCCGGACCCGCCGGATCGCCCGGACCCGCCGGTTCACCCGGACCCGCCGGTTCCCCCGGACCCGCCGGATCGCCCGGACCCGCCGGGCCCACTGGTTCCGCCGGACCTGCCGGGCCTGCCGGGCCCACTGGTTCCGCCGGACCCGCCGGGCCTGCCGGGCCCACTGGTTCCGCCGGACCCGCCGGGCCTGCCGGACCCGCTGGACCTGCCGGACCCGCCGGACCTGCCGGACCCGCCGGACCCGCCGGACCCGCGGGGCCCAAGGGACCTCAGGGCGACAAGGGTGAAAAGGGTGACAAGGGCGAGAAGGGCGAGAAGGGCGAGAAGGGCGACAAGGGCGAGGACGGTCACGGTCACGACCACGGCAAGCCCGAGCACGGTCACGACCACGGCAAGCCCGAGCACGGTCACGACGAGGGCAAGCCTCCGTGGGCCGGGCTCGTGGACGACGCCCTCTCCGATGCTCTCGGCCACGGGGGCCACGGCCGCACCGTGTCCGACACGGTCAAGACCGCCAACGTCGCCGAGGTGAGCGCCGCCACCGGCCAGCAGCCGGAGGTTACGTTGTCGGACCACGCCGCGGCCGACGCAAGCAGCAGTACCGGCATCATGGCCGCCTATGCGGGCGCGCTGGCACTCGTCGGAGGCTCGATCTTCGCCGTGAAGAGAATTCGGCGGGGTTCAGCGACTCGACAGGACTAGCCCATCCCAGGCCCATCTGCCTTCCCGTCACACAGACGGCTGAGCCCCTGGACGCACGCATCGTCCAGGGGCTCAGTGGCGCTCGCATCGACTCAGAACGGAACACCCAGTAACGGGAGTCGTGGGTGGGGACCTGCTGGTGGCCGGATTGCGGACGCATTCCCGGCCCGAGGCCCGTCCGGTGATCACGAACCGGCCGGACCAGAGAGGACGGGCGGCTGTCGCTGCCACGAGGACGCCACAGCTCCGGACCGGAGTTACCGCGGCCCTCCACCATGGGCCGTCTACGGGCCGTCGAAGGGGTGCTCGTGGTCACCAACAGCCACCGACAGCACCCCTTCGACAGCAGGTCAGAGGCCCGTCAGCCCTGAGCGACCGAGGCCAGGTACGCGGACGTCTTCTCGGGGTCGAAGAAGAAGTTCTCGAAGTCGGCCGGGTCGTCGAAGCCGTTCGCGAAGCGGTCGGCGACCGGCTGGAGTTGACCAGCCGCGCCGATCAGGTTCAGGACGTGCTCCGGCGGGACGCCGAGCATCGCGTTCGTCCACTTCGTGACGTGCTGCGCGGTGTTCCAGTAGCGGTCGAAGGTGGCCTGCATCCACGCCTCGTCGAAGGGCTTGTCGCCGTTCTCGACGATCGCCGCGAGGTAGGCGGCCGCGCACTTGGAGGCCGAGTTCGAACCCTGGCCGGTGATCGGGTCGTTGGCGACGACGACGTCCGCGACACCGAGGACCAGACCCCCGCCGGGGAGGCGCCCGATCGGGTTGCGCACGGTCGGGGCGTAGCGGCCCGCCAGGGTGCCGTTGGCGTCGGTCAGCTCGACCTTGGTGGCCCGCGCGTACTCCCAGGGCGTGAACTTCTCCATCAGCTCCAGCGTGAGGGAGAGGTGCTCGGAGGGGTCCTTGACGCCCTGGAAGACGTCGAGCGGGCCGCCGGGGATCCCCTCCCAGAAGAGGATGTCGGCGCGGCCGGAGGTCGTCAGGGTCGGCATGACGAAGAGCTCGCCGACGCCCGGGACCAGGTTGCAGCGCACGGCGTCGAAGTCCGGGTGCTCGGGACGCGGGCCCAGGCCGTGGACGTAGGCGACGGCCAGCGCGCGCTGCGGCTCGCCGTACGGGGAGCGGGACGCGTCCCGGCCGAACATGGAGACCAGTTCGCCCTTGCCGGCGGAGACCAGCACCAGGTCGTACGTACGGGAGAAGAAGTCCAGGTCGGAGACTGCCGCGCCGTGGATGACGAGCTGGCCGCCGCGCTGGGCGAAGGTCTCCATCCAGCCGGCCATCTTCACGCGCTGGTCGACCGACTGCGCGTAGCCGTCGAGCCTGCCCACCCAGTCGATCGCGCGGCTGGAGTCCGGGGCGGCGACGGAGACGCCGAGGCCCTTGATCTGCGGGGCCTGGGACTCCCAGAAGTTCAGGGCGAGGTCGCGCTCGTGCTGGAGCGCGGTGTCGAACATGCACTGGGTGGACATGACCCGGCCGGACCGGATCTCGTCCGCCGTGCGATTGGACATGAGGGTGACTTCGTACCCCTGCGACTGCAGTCCGAGGGCGAGCTGGAGACCGGACTGGCCGGCTCCGACGATGAGTATCTTCCGCATGGCGGGGTTCCTAACGCGTTATTCAGGGGTGGCTTCGAGCGCGTGCGCGACCATCGCGAGCAGGGACTCGATCACGCTGTACCGCTTGCGAGCGTCCATGATCACGACCGGTACGTGCGGGGGCACGGTGAGGGCCTCCCGGACGTCCTCGGCCTCGAACGCCTCGGTGCCCTCGAAGTGGTTGACCGCGACGATGTAGGGCAGCCCGCAGCTCTCGAAGTAGTCCAGCGCGGGGAAGCAGTCGGTCAGCCGACGGGTGTCGGCGAGCACGATCGCGCCGATCGCGCCGCGCACCAGGTCGTCCCACATGAACCAGAACCGCTGCTGTCCCGGCGTACCGAAGACGTACAGCACGAGGTCCTCGGCGAGGGTGATCCGGCCGAAGTCCATCGCCACGGTCGTGGTGAGCTTGTCGGGCGTGTCGG
This sequence comes from Streptomyces sp. NPDC059567, assembly GCF_042735655.1. Taxonomy (NCBI): domain Bacteria; kingdom Bacillati; phylum Actinomycetota; class Actinomycetes; order Kitasatosporales; family Streptomycetaceae; genus Streptomyces; species Streptomyces sp. NPDC059567. Next base: position 37,387 of record NZ_JBHWBS010000041.1, read on the forward strand.
AGAGATCGTCGGTCTCCTCGCTCGCCCGGGTCATCAGGGCCTCGGTCTGCAGCGGAGTGATCTCCGAGACCGCCCGGACGAAGGTCGTCTTGCCGACCCCGAAGCCGCCCGCGACGACGACCTTGGTCGCGATCGGGGCCCGGGTGTGGTCGAGCTGCCAGTCCCGGGCGCCCTCTTCGGTGTTCGTGCCGGGGGCTTCGGGCTGCGTTGGTATCCCGGCGAGCGGTGGGGCAGCGGCTTCAGAGACGGCGGAGTCCACTCAGCACCCTTTCGAGCAGCGCGCGGTCGGGCTGGCCGGTGCCGTGACCGGTCCCGTACACGCGGATCTTTCCCTGGTCGGCCAAATCGCTCAGCAGCACTCGGACGACACCCAACGGCATCTTCAGGAGCGCCGAGATCTCCGCGACGGTACGCATCCGGCGGCAGATCTCGACGATGGCCCGCATCTCCGGCATCAGCCCGCGGGCCCGCCCGCCGTTCGTCAGCACCTTTCGCTCGGGCGACGCCTCGAGCGCCGCGACGAAGGTCTCGACGAGCAGGACGTGGCCGAAGCGGGTACGGCCGCCGGTGAGCGAGTACGGGCGCACGCGCGCGGGGCGCCGGCCGTCCCCGCGCATCGGCAGCTTGTGGGCGTGGGATGCGGACGTCACTGGGTGCTCTCCAACGATTTGCGCAGCTCGCTGCGGAGTTCGGGGGTGAGTACATGTCCGGCGCGACCGACGAAGAGCGCCATGTGGTACGCCACGACGCTCATGTCGCAGTCGGGTTCGGCGTGCACACCGAGCAGCGAGCCGTCGCTGATCGACATGACGAAGACGCTGCCCTCCTCCATCGCCACCATGGTCTGCTTCACCCCGCCGCCGTCCATCAGCCGGGCCGCGCCGACGGTGAGGCTGCCGATGCCCGAGACGATGGTGGCCAGGTCGGCGCTGGACCCGCGCGGGCCCTTGGAGCGGCCCTCGGCTGGGGTGGCGGCGGCCTGTGCTGCCGGGTCGGACGAGAGCAGCAGCAGCCCGTCGGACGAGACGACGGCGACCGAGCGGAGCCCTGGCACCTCCTCGACGAGGTTGCCCAGCAGCCACTGCAGGTTGCGGGCCTCCCTGCTCAGTCCGAATGTTCCGGTCGCAGTCAACTGCGTGCCTCCTCGACTGTGTCCCCCGTCTTCTCCTCGGTCCCTGCGGTCTGCGTCTGTACGGCTTCGATCTCCGCCTCTACGTCTCGGCGACCTTCCTCGGCCCCCCGGTGGAAGCCGCCGAGCCTGCGCCGCAGCTCCTCGGCGTCGACCCCGCCCGCGCGCGGGGCGGCGGGCGTGTCGGCCTGACGGACGATCTGGGGCGTGCGCTTGGGCAGGCCCTTGTCCGTGAGGCGCTGGGCGACCGGCTCGGGCTCCTCCTGGGCGCGCTCGTGGGTGTCCGGCTCGGGCGGCGGGTCGGGGAGACGGACCTGGAGGGTCGTCTCGGCCACCGTGAGCTCGGGCTCGGCGTCGGGCTCGACTGCCGCGGGCTCGACTGCCGCGGGAGTGGGCTCGGGCGTCTCGACCTCGGGCGTCTCCGCTTCGGGCGCCTCGGTCTCAGGCGCCTCCTGGGTCGTCTCCGCAGCCGCTTCCTCAGGCGCCTCCGCGGCCGCCTCCGCCTCGGCGAACGCCTGTTCCGCGGCCTCGACGAGGGGGTCCCTGGTGCGGGACGGCAAGGCGTTGGAGTTCGCCTCGGCGACCGAGCCCGGGAGGTTCAGTGTGGGCGCCGAGCCGGCGACCGGCACGACCGGCGGGACCGCGGTGGGCGGGGCCGTCGGAAGCAGCGGCAGCGGCAGCACGATCACGGCCGCGATGCCGCCCTGCTTCTGCTCCCTCAGCTGCACCCGTACGCCGTGGCGGGCGGCGAGCAGGGCGGTGACCCGGATGCCGAGCCCCTCCCCCGCGATGTCGGCCGGGTCGGCCTCCGACAGGCGCGCGTTGAGCTCGGCGAGCCGGGACTCGGTCATGCCGATGCCCTCGTCCTGGACGGAGAGCATCACCTCACCGCTCTCCAGCAGCCAGCCGGAGAGCTGGACCTGCGCGTCGGGCGGCGAGAAGGACGTGGCGTTCTCGAGGAGTTCGGCGACCAGGTGGCTGAGGTCGTCCGCGGCGAAGCCGGCGATCTGGGCGTGCGGCGGCAGGGACTGGATCGTGACCCGCTCGTACCGCTCGATCTCGCTGACGGCGGCGCGCAGCACGTCGACGAGCGGGACCGCTCCGGGGTGGCCGTGGACGTGCTCGTGGCCGGCGAGGACCAGGAGGTTCTCGCTGTGGCGGCGCATGACGGTCGCCATGTGGTCGAGCTTGAAGAGGGTGGCCAGCCGGTCCGGGTCCTGCTCGCGCTCCTCCAGCTTCTCGATGACCCCGAGCTGACGCTCCACGAGTCCGAGGCTGCGCAGCGAGAGGTTGACGAAGGTGTGGTGGACGGTGTGCCGGAGGCGTTCGAGTTCGGCGGTGAGCAGGGCGGTGTGGCCCTGGAGCTCGGCGCGCTGGGCGGCCAGCTCGGCGGTGAGGGCCTCGCGGGCGCCGGCCAGGTCGGCGCGCTCGCTGTCGAGCCGCTCGGTGCGCCGGGCGAGGTCGGCCAGCTTGCCCTGGAGGGTGTTGAGGGACCGTACGACCTGGGCGAACTCGTCGTTGCGGCCGGTGAAGCGGACCGGCTCCTCGGCCTCCGGGGCGGCGGCGAGCCGCGCGGCGCCGATGCGCACCACGGCGAGCGGGCGGGTGAGGGTGCGGGCGACGAAGGTGGAGATGCCGATCGCGACCAGCAGACAGCCGCCGAGGAAGGCGATGCGCAGTTCGAGGGCGGTGACGTCGTCGTCGCGGAGCTGGGCGAGGCGTGCCACCTGCTCGGTGGAGAGCGCCGACTCGACGCCGCGCATCTGCTCGATGCGGGCGGAGAGCGCGGCCTCCAGCTTCTCGGGGTCGGTGCCGCGCTCGGAGGTGCTGAGCGCCGGCTGGTCGGTGAGCCCGGTCAGGTAGCGCTCGGCGCTCTTGACGTCGGGACCCGTCACGGTGCCGGCGAGGGAGTCCCGCCCGGCGGCCGTGGCGGCCTGGTCGAAGTCGGCGAGGGAGCCCAGTTCGCGGACCCGGGCCTGTTGTGCGGCGGCCGTCAGCGCGTTGCGGGCCCGGACGGCCTCGTCCGCGCCTTCGGCCTCGTCGAGCACGTAGGTGCCGGTGTCCGGGTCGTAGTGCGTGGTGCCGGGGGCCTCGGGCTGGGGGACGGCGAGGGCGGCGAGGAGCAGTCCGCGGGTCGCCGACGCCTGCTCGACGGCGCGGCCCAGGGCGGCGGGCGCGCGGGTGGCCTCGGCGGCGCGCGCGGGGGTCTGCTCGGCGAGTTCGTCGGCGAGGTCCTGGAGCTTGGCGATGACGTCCGAGTACGCCTTGTGCGCTTCCAGGGCGGTGCCCTTGCCGGTGAGCGCGGTACGGCGGACGGCGGGCAGGTCCGCGAGGTCCCTGCGCAGTTCGGCGGAGGCGGCGGGCTTGATCTCGTCGATCTGCCGGTCGACCCGGGTGGAACGCGCGCTGGTGACCTGCCGCTTCTTCTTGCTGTCGCCCTGCTGCTCGTCCCGGCCCGCGGCGATGTACGCGACGACCTCGTCGCGCTCGTCGGCGAGCGAGTGGGCGAGGGTGACGGCCTGGCGGTCGAGCTCGGCGAGGGTGACCAGGTTCTGGGAGTCGGTCAGTTCGCCGGAGGCGGTGAGGATCACGGGAGCGCCGGCGGCGAGGACGGTGACGCCGACGAGGGCGACGCCGGCGACCAGCCGGTTGCGGACGCGCTTGGGCCGGCCGACTGGGACGCCGGTGGTGCCGCCGCCTTCGGGGCCCGTGGCTCCGCCCGTGGTCAGCGGGTCACCGGGGCTCTGGCTCCGCGTGCCGTTGTTGCTCCGAGGCCGCTTCTTCTGCACCGGTGCTCGCATTCTCGACTCGTCCACCCATGAAGCAGAGGTGACGACCGGTCACATCTCAGAGCGCCCCCACCCCTGGTACGGCTTCCGACCATTCCAGCGCTTTTGGGAAGGGGACGCGCATCGGCCGCTCCGCCACCCGAACGAGTGAACAACACTCATGAGTTGGCGAACAACTTCGCGCGAAGGCCTTCACGGGTTTGTGCGGTGTGCCGGTTGGATCTTCCGTGCGGCCTTTGGCAGGATGCCCGCCCGCAGCTTCCCGGAGGGCTCCCTTCCGTCTCGCGCGTACCCCTTGGAGGGTTGGTACAGGCCGGATCCGGCCATTTGGAGGCGGTGTGAAGGAGTGATGCAGGCTTTCCGGCCCGGGGGCAGACTGGGGATCATGCGCACCGAAGTGGCCACCCTCCCCGGCAACCCCGAACGCCCTAATGAGGACTGGGTGGCGGCGGCTCTCGCGGCGCACGGCGGGGGCGGGACGGTCGTGGTGCTCGACGGGGTCACACCACCGGCGGGCGACGACGGCTGCGTGCACGACGTGCCCTGGTTCACCGCGCGTCTCGGTGGGGCTTTGACCGAACTATCCGCTTCGCGCCCCGACATGACACTGTCCGGGATCCTGGCTCTGGCAATCCGGCGCACCGCGGACGCCCACCGGGGGACCTGTGACCTTTCTCACGTGCGCACTCCCCAGGCGACGGTCGCGATGGCCCGCTGGAACGCGACCTCGGTCGAGCATCTCGTCCTCTCCGACGCCGCGCTGCTCCTCGAGGCGCCGGACGGCTCGGTACGGGCGGTGCTCGACGACCGTCTGGACCGGATCCCGGACGAGATCCGTCGCTTTCTGGCGGCGACGGATCGTCTGCGCAACCAGGAGGGCGGCTTCTTCACGGCGGCGGCGGACCCGGAGGTGGCGCGGCGCGCGGTGACGGGGACGACGCCCCGGGCGGCCGTACGGGCCCTGGCGGCACTCACCGACGGGGCGACGCGGTGGGTGGACCTGTTCGCGGAGGGCGACTGGGCGGACTGCTTCGGGGTGCTCCGGAAGGAGGGCCCGCACGGGCTGCTCGCGCGGGTCCGGGCGCGGGAGGCGGCCGACGAGGCGGCGGGCGGCGCGTTCCGCTGGAAGCGCCACGACGACGCGACGGCGGCCTACGCGGTTCTCTGAGGGCGCGCCCGGGCGCTCAGCTCTCCGCGCGGGCGTTCAGCTGGTGGAGGAGGCGGGCCAGTTCGGCGACCTCGCCCCGGTCCCAGTCCGCGAGCTTGCGGACGTACCGCCCGCGCCGTGCGTCCCGTACGCGCCGGAAGCGATGGCGCCCCTCCTCCGTCAGCCGGACCAGCGAGGCGCGGCCGTCGGCCGGGTCGGGGTCGCGGGCGACGAGGCCGAGCTCCTCCAGGGCGCGCAGTTGGCGGCTCATCGTCGCCTTGCCGACGCCGAAGTAGCCGGCGAGGTCGGTGGCGCGCTGCGGGCCGGCGTCGTCGAGCCGTACGAACAGGCCGTAGGCGGCGGGCTCCAGTTCGGGATGGACCTCGCGGGCCATCTCGCCGGACTGGGCGCGGGCGCGGCGCAGAAAGACCGCCAGTTCGCGTTCCAGGGCGAGGAATTCCTGGTCCACACCACTCCGTGTCGACGACCCGGTGGGCTCGCCTTCACTCCCCGTACCGCTTCCGTGCACGTCAGCACCCCTCGCGCGCTTTCCGGTCGCTGAAAGTTTCTTTCGTCCGCGGCCATCGCCGCAGCTCCCCCAGTATTTCGCAGGCGTAGACCAACGGCAGCACCCAGGCCCCCTTCCGTCCGGCCGGTCTACGTGCGTAGCGTCTTCCCCAGCGGCTTCGCTGACATGTCCACACCAGGTCATGTCTCACCCCCACCGCCTTTCGGAGGCACGCAATGCCCGTGCACAGATCCGGAAAGACCTTCGCCGGCGTCGCCCTCGCGGCCCTGGCCCTCCTTCTGCCCCTCTCCCTCCCCGGCGCGGCGAACGCGGCCGACACCGAGGCCGCGCCCCCACGCGGCTCCGCCCACATGGGAATGGGCGTCATCGAGCACGACGGCCGGCACGGCACGCCCGGCATGCCCCGGGCCGTCCAGACCGAAGGTGTGGACGTCTCCAGCCACCAGGGGAACGTGGCCTGGTCGACCCTGTGGAACAGCGGGGTGAAGTGGGCCTACGTCAAGGCGACGGAGGGCACCTACTACAAGAACCCCTACTTCGCGCAGCAGTACAACGGCTCGTACAACGTCGGCATGATCCGCGGCGCGTACCACTTCGCCACCCCGGACACGACGACGGGAGCGGCTCAGGCCGACTACTTCGTCGACAACGGCGGCGGCTGGTCCAAGGACGGCAGGACGCTGCCGGGCGCGCTGGACATCGAGTGGAACCCCTACGGGGCGACCTGCTACGGCAAGTCGCAGTCCGCGATGGTCACCTGGATCCGCGACTTCCTCAACCGCTACAAGGCCCGGACCGGCCGTGACGCCGTGATCTACACGGCGACGAGCTGGTGGACGCAGTGCACCGGCAACTACGCGGGCTTCGGCGCGAGCAACCCGCTGTGGATCGCGCGGTACGCGTCGACGGTCGGCACGCTCCCGGCCGGCTGGCCGTACTACACGATGTGGCAATACACCTCGACCGGCCCGACGGTCGGCGACCACAACCACTTCAACGGCGACCTCTCGCGGGTCCAGGCGCTGGCGAACGGCTGAGCCGAGCCGCGCCCTCCCGCGGAGACCGCCGCAACGACTCCGGCCCCGCATCCCGCCCGACGGGCAAGGTGTGGGGCCGGAGCCGTGGTCGGGTCCGTACGTCGGCGAGGTCACCGCCCGGCGACCACGGGCGTCCCGTGGGCCGCCTTCGCCTTTCTGCGCCCACCCCCTTGCCCATTGGTATGGACCAATGCGAGGCTCGAAGGGCGCGCACGGGATTCAACTTCCGTACGCGGCCCGCTCGTTGCTCGTCCCGTACTCCCCCACGCACGAGAGAGAGCCCCGCCATGCCCTCGTACCGTCGCACCGCCGCAGCCGTCACCCTGTCCGCGGCCGCGCTGATCCCGCTGACCCCCTCCATCGCGGGAGCCCACGGCGCCGTCTTCAACCCGGTGAGCCGGGTGGCGGCCTGTTACGCGGAAGGCCCCGAGACGCCGAAGTCGCAGGTGTGCAAGGACCTGGTCGCCGACTCCGGCACCCAGCCGCTCTACGACTGGAACGAGGTGAACATCGCCAACGCGGACGGTCAGCACCAGCTGCTCATCCCGGACGGCAAGCTCTGCTCGGCCAACCGCGAGAAGTACCGGGCGCTCGACTGGGCGCGCACGGACTGGCCGGCCACGGCGGTCGGCGCGGGTGCCTTCGACTTCAAGGTACGGGTGACGGCGCCGCACTCCGGCACGATGACGGTCTACATCACCAAGCAGGGCTTCGACCCGACCCAGCCCCTGAAGTGGTCGGACCTGGACGCGACCCCCGTGGCCACCTACGCCACCGCCCGCACGGCGACGGACGGCTTCTACAACTTCACCGGCACCCTGCCGGCCCGCACCGGCCGCCACATCGTCTACAAGGTCTGGCAGCGCAACGACAGCCCGGAGGCGTTCTACAGCTGCTCGGACGTCACCTTCGGCGGCGGTGCGGCGGCGGCCTCGGCCCCGAGCGAGGCGAAGATCGCCGCGGGCGCCGACCGCTCCACGGTGAGCCACGCGGGCCACGGCGGCGACGAGCAGGCCCCTGCCCTCTCCGCCGAATCCGCCCCGACGCCCTCCTCCCCGCTCCCCCTTGCCCTCGCGGGCGCGGGCGCCCTGGCGGCCTTCGGAGCGGGCAGCCTGCTGCTGTCGCGGCGCCGGAACGGCTGACGCAGCGGAACGGGCCGACGCACGGCAGACCGAGGCACGACGAAGCGGGGGGGGGCCCGGAGCGGCACCCCCCAGCCACCGCAGTGCGGAACCCCCCCCCCCCCCCCCCCCCCCCCCCCCGGGCCGCGGGCACACCCAGACCCAGCGGCCGACC
>NZ_JBHWBS010000041.1:45323-63842 GCF_042735655.1 Streptomyces sp. NPDC059567
TGTGGGTGTGTGGCCAGAGGGGTGGGTGGGCGCCCCCGTCCGCTCGCCCGCGCCGTCGCGGCCCCCCGCGCGACCGCGGGAGACCCGCCGCGGGGGGGGGCCCCGTGAAGGGCACCCCGCTTCCTCGCGAAGGGCTTACGCCGCCGCGCTCACCGCGACCTCCGCCGGGGCCAGGGCGATCTCCAGGACCTGGCGGACGTCCGTGACCGGGTGGACCTCCAGCTTCTCCAGGATCTCCGCCGGGACGTCGTCCAGGTCGGCCTCGTTGCGCTTCGGGATCACGACCGTCGTGATGCCCGCGCGATGGGCCGCCAGGAGCTTCTGCTTCAGGCCGCCGATCGGGAGGACCCGGCCGGTCAGGGAGACCTCGCCGGTCATCGCCACGTCCGTGCGGACCAGCCGGCCGGAGAGCAGCGAGGCCAGCGCGGTCGTCATCGTGATGCCCGCGCTCGGGCCGTCCTTCGGGACCGCGCCCGCCGGGAAGTGGATGTGCGCGCCCCGGTCCTTGAGACCGGTCACGGGCAGCTCCAGCTCCGCGCCGTGCGAGCGGAGGAAGGAGAGCGCGATCTGCGCGGACTCCTTCATCACGTCGCCCAGCTGACCGGTGAGGGTGAGACCGGCCGCGCCCGTCTCCGGGTCGGCGAGCGAGGCCTCCACGAAGAGGACGTCACCGCCCGCGCCCGTGACGGCCAGTCCGGTCGCCACGCCCGGCACCGCGGTGCGGCGCTCGGCCGGGTCCTGCGCCGACTCGGGCACGTGGTGCGGGCGGCCGATCAGCCCGCGCAGATCGCCCACGCCGACCGAGAACGGCAGCTCACGGTCGCCCAGTTCGTGCTGCGCCGCGACCTTCCGCAGCAGCCGCGCGATGGACCGCTCCAGGTTCCGTACGCCCGCCTCACGGGTGTACTCCCCCGCCAGCTTCCGCAGCGACGCGTCCTCCAGGACCACCTCGCCCGGCTCCAGGCCCGCCCGCTCCAGCTGCCGGGGCAGCAGGTGGTCACGGGCGATGACGACCTTCTCGTCCTCCGTGTACCCGTCGAGCCTGACCAGCTCCATCCGGTCGAGCAGCGCCTCCGGGATGGCCTCCAGGACGTTCGCCGTCGCCAGGAAGACGACGTCGGAGAGGTCCAGTTCGACCTCCAGGTAGTGGTCCCGGAAGGTGTGGTTCTGCGCCGGGTCCAGGACTTCCAGGAGCGCGGCCGCCGGGTCGCCCCGGTAGTCGGAGCCGACCTTGTCGATCTCGTCGAGCAGGACCACCGGGTTCATCGACCCGGCCTCCTTGATCGCCCGGACGATCCGGCCCGGCAGCGCGCCGACGTAGGTACGCCGGTGGCCGCGGATCTCCGCCTCGTCCCGTACGCCGCCGAGCGCCACCCGGACGAACTTCCGCCCCATCGCGTGCGCGACGGACTCGCCCAGCGAGGTCTTGCCGACACCGGGCGGACCGACCAGGGCCAGGACGGCGCCGCCGCGGCGGCCGCCGACCACGCCGAGACCGCGCTCGGCGCGCCGCTTGCGCACCGCCAGGTACTCGGTGATCCGCTCCTTCACGTCCTCCAGGCCCGCGTGCTCGGCGTCGAGGATCGCCTTGGCGCCCTGGATGTCGTACTGGTCCTCGGTCCGTTCGTTCCACGGCAGTTCGAGGACGGTGTCGAGCCAGGTGCGGATCCAGGAGCCCTCCGGGGACTGGTCGCTGGACCGCTCCAGCTTCTCGACCTCCTTGAGGGCCGCCTCGCGCACGCTCTCGGGCAGGTCGGCGGCCTCGACGCGCGCCCGGTAGTCGTCGGACTCGTCGCCGTCCGTCTCGCCGTTGAGGTCGCGCAGCTCCTTGCGTACGGCCTCCAGCTGGCGCCGCAGCAGGAACTCGCGCTGCTGCTTGTCGACGCCCTCCTGGACGTCCTTCGCGATGGACTCGGCCACGTCCTGCTCGGCCAGGTGCTCGCGCAACTGGGCCGTGGCGAGCTTGAGGCGGGCGACCGGGTCGGCCGTCTCCAGGAGTTCGACCTTCTGCTCGACGGTGAGGAAGGGCGAGTAGCCGGAGTTGTCGGCGAGCGCGGAGACGCCGTCGATCTGCTGGACCCGGTCCACGACCTGCCAGGCGCCGCGCTTCTTCAGCCAGCTGGTGGCCAGAGCCTTGTACTCCTTGACCAGTTCGGTCACGGCTCCGGGCAGCGGATCGGGCACGGTCTCGTCGACGACGCTTCCCTCGACCCACAGGGCAGCGCCGGGGCCGGTGGTGCCGGCGCCGATCCTGACGCGGCCGCGGCCGCGGATGAGCGCGCCCGGGTCGCCGTCGGACAGCCGGCCGACCTGCTCGACGGTGCCGAGGACGCCGGTCCCGGCGTACGTCCCGTCGATGCGGGGCACGAGGAGCACCCTGGGCTTGCCCGTATCGGATCGCGCGGCGGCCTGGGCGGCCTCCACCGCGGCGCGTACGTCGTTGTCGGACAGGTCCAGCGGCACCACCATTCCGGGCAGCACGACCTCGTCGTCGAGCGGCAGCACAGGCAGAGTGAGCGGTGAGGACGTCGAAGCCATGATCTCCCCTTCGGCAGTCAAGTTGAGCTATGTGGACTCAATGCACGTGAGCCGCCGAATGTTCCCCCGGCCCCGTTCGCTCTGAGCGATCGCTCTCCCACCCAGGTGAAGGATGGCGTGTAATACCTCCATGGATATGGCGTCTATTACATCCGCGTGGGTGGCCGGCTGGACCGTCTCGCGCGGCACCCCGCCCGCCGTCGTCGAGCCCTGGGGCTACCGGATCGACGTGGGCCTGCCGACGCACGTCTTCCGGCATGTGCTGCCGGCGCCGGACGCGATCTCCGTGGGCAAGCTCTGCGCGGAGATCACCGAGCCGAACGCGTGGCTGAAGGTGATGGCGGGGCCGGAGGAGGTCGCGGAGTGGATCACCCCGGGGTGGACCGTCCCGGACGATCCGGGCTTCATGATGACCAAGGCGCTGGACGCGGGCGCGCGGCCGCCGGCGCCGGAGGGGTACGCGCGGACGACGGAGACCCGGGACGGGGTGATACGGGTCCGGATCGTGGCACCGGACGGCACGCTCGCCGCCTCCGGCCGGCTGGCGCCGACGGGTGTGACGGCGGTCGCCGACCAGATCGAGACCCACCCGGAGCACCGGCGCCGCGGCCTGGGCGCCAACGTGATGCGCACCCTCGAAGCGGCGGGCGCGCAGGCGGGAGCGGTGACGGGCGTCCTGTCGGCGACGCGGGACGGCCTGGCGCTCTACGACTCCCTGGGCTGGCGCCACGAGGGCCCGCTGACGGGGATCGTCCGGGGCGCGTGAAGAGCCGGGGCCGCGTGGTCCGAAGCCGGGGCCGGCAGGCGCGAGGATGCGCACCGCGCGCCCCCGGTTCACCCGGTGCTCCGCGAGGTGTGAAGGAAAGGTGCGCGGAACTGCAACCTCCATACCCGCCCGGCGCGTTCAGTCGTCGTGACGACCAGCTACCCCGGGTGCGGGCAGTGCATCGAGGACAGGAGCCCCGGCGGGCCGCCCGCCGACGGCGACGTGGACCATGCCGAGGAGGTCGCCTGCGACACCCATCTCGTCCATGCCGTCGCCGACGGCGACAAGGACGCCCTGTCTCGACTGTTCTCCCGGCACGCGGGCCCGCTCTTCGCGTATCTGTCAAGGCCCGCGCCGCCCGCGGCTGCGGGAGTGGCTCGTGGCCCAGCGGGAGGCCGAATCACCGGACGGTACGCCGGGAGGAGGTGTCTGCGACGTCCAGGACCGAGCCCGTGGCCGGGACCGGGTCCCGCGCCCCCGTCCTTGACCCGCTCGCTCGCCACGGCATCCTCGCCCCCACTCCCGAAAGCAGCCCTCGCATGACCGAGCTCTCGCCCCCCACGACCGGCCCGACCTCCATGGCACCCGGCGCCCCACAGCGCCATCTCCCGAGCCCTGGGTCGCCGCGTACGCCCGTGGGGAGCTCTCCCACGATGTCCTCGGCCATGCCGAGGCCCACCTCGAACGGTGCCGCGCCTGTGTCGACGCCGTGACCTCGCCGTACGCCGCGGACCGCGCGGCCCCCGCCTCGACGCCCTGCACAAGGCCCTGGTCAATCGGCTCGGCTGAGGGGATGCTCGGACCCATGATGCTCAGGGACGTGATGCGCAGGAGGCGGTACGCGGGACGGATCCGGGCCGCGTCGGTGGTACTGCTCCCGGTGCTGGCGGTGGCCGGCTGCGGCGGCCAGGACACTCCGAAGCCCCCGGTCGCGACCCAGGACGGCACGACGAAGCCGGTGCCGACGGGCACCGGGGGCACCGCGCCGCCGGTTCCGACGAGTTCGGACGGGACCGTGACGAAGAACAAGGAGCACGGTCCGCGCGAGGTCCTGGTGACGGTGAACGTCAGTGGCGGTCTGGCGGGCGTCGACAACCAGCTGACCGTCCACTACGACGGCAGCTACACGACCCGCTCCGGCACCGAGTCCCCGCGCAGCGGCCGCATGACGCCCGCCGAAGTCGCGGAACTGCGTGGGGCGTTGGAGGACCCGGCCTACGCGAAGGTGCCCGCGCGACCGTCGGGAGAGCCGGTGCACGACGGCTTCACCTACGTGGTCACGTACGACTACCGGGTCGTCGTCAGCGCGGACGGCGACCGCTCCGCGGCGCTGCAGCGGGTCCTCTCGGCCCTCCCCGACGGCGGCCCGCCGACCGGCCCCTGAGCCCTCCCGAGCCCCGGTTCGGACACGGCGTGAACCGCCGACCGCCCTGCGAGCGATAGTGGGGCGTGAGACTGTTGCGCCCCGAACGGGGAGAAGAACGGGACGACTCCGCGCTGTTGCGCGCGGTCGCCCGAGGAGACGCCGAGGCGCTCGCCGTGCTGTACGACCGGCACGCGGGATGGCTGCACGCCCGGCTGGCGCGGCGTTGCACGGACGAGGAGACCGTCCGGGAGGTCCTCCAGGACACCTTCGTCACGGTCTGGCGCTCCGCCGGTTCCCACCGCGGCCGGGGCGAGGCCGGCGGCTGGCTGTGGGTCGTCGCCGCGCGCCGCCTGGTGGACGCCCAGCGCGCCAGGGCCCGTGCGGAGCGCGCCGCGCCCGAACCGATCGCCCCCGTCCCCTCCGCGGAGGACCGGGTCCTCGCGGGACTGGAGTACGGGGACGTCGGCGCCGCGCTCGACCGGATCTCGCCCGAGCTGCGCGAGGTCCTGCGGGCCACCGTCGTCGACGGGCTGACCACGCGGGAGACGGCCCGGCTGCTGGGGATACCGGAGGGCACGGTGAAGACCCGCGCCCTGCGGGCCCGTCGCGAACTGCGGGCCGCCCTCGGCCCGCACGCCCTGGGAGGCACCGCATGACCGCGCCGTGGCACGTGACCGATTCGCTGGCCGCCCGGTACGCGTCGGGTTCGGCGGCCGAGCCCGACGCCTGGTCCCTGGAGAAGCATGTCGAGGTGTGCGGAGGCTGCGCGGTCCGCGTCTCCGCGGCGGTCCGCGCGGCGGGCTCGGGTCCGGTCCTCGCGGACGTACGCGCGCAGCTCCTGGAGACGGTACGCGCGGATGCGACCGCCCGCCGGGGCCGAGTGCCCTGGCGGCTGGGCGTGAGTTCGAGCGTCGGTACGGGCGGGCGCCGCCTCTCCCCCGCTTCCCGTTGGGCGCGGGTGCTCTGGGCCGTCGGCCCCGCGCTGCGCGGGGCATGGCTGGTGGCGGTGCTCGTCGTGGTCGCCGCCGCCGTCGGGCTCGCGTACGGCGGGGGGTTCCGGGATGCGCGGCCGGTGCTGCTCGCCGTCGCCCCGGTGCTGCCGCTCGCCGGGGTGGCCGTCTCGTACGGACGTCACGCCGACCCGATGTACGAGATCGGCGTGGCGACGCCCTCCGGCGGGCTGCGTCTGCTGCTCACCCGGGCGGCGGCCGTGCTCGGTGTGTGCGTGCCGGTGCTGACCGCGGCCGGGGCGGTGCTGCCGCCGGTCACCGGCGTGCCGGGCGCCGCGGCCTGGCTGCTGCCGGCGCTCGCGCTGACGCTGGCGGCCCTTGCCCTCGGTTCCTTCGTGGGGTGCCGGGCGGCCTCGGGCACGCTGGCCGGCGGCTGGCTGCTCGCGGTGACCGGGCCGGTGCTCGGGCAGCCGGGGGCCACGGCCGAGCTGGCCCGGTACCTCTCGGGCCCGGCCGTTCAGGGCGGTTGGGCCGCGGCCGCCGTCGTCTGCGCGGGGCTGCTGGCCCTTCGACGTCGTTCCTTCGACCACCTGGAGACCCGGTGACCACACGCAGCACACGGACCGAATGGAGCACGCGGTCCACGCCGGCCTCCGCGCTCACGACGGTCGCGGCGACCGGGCTGACCGTCCGGCACCGCCGCACCGTCGCGCTCGACCGCCTCGATCTGACCCTCGGCCCCGGCATTCACGGCCTGCTCGGCCCGAACGGCGCGGGCAAGACCTCCCTCATCCGGGTCCTCGCAACCGTGGCCGCCCCGTCGGGCGGCCGGGTGGAGCTCCTGGGCCGGGACGCCGGGGCCCACCGCGAGCGGTCGGAGATCCGCCGCCGACTGGGCTATCTGCCACAGGAGTTCGGGTACTACCCCGGCTTCACGGTCCGCGAGTTCGTCGCGTACGTGGCCTGGCTCAAGGAGGTGCCGGCGGACCGCGCCCCGGCCGCCGTGGAGCGCGCCGTGGAGCGGGTGGGCCTGGCAGACCGGATCGACGCCCGGCTCAGGACGCTGTCCGGGGGCATGGTCCGGCGGGCCGGGATCGCCCAGGCCATCGTGAACGAACCGGAGTTGCTCCTCCTCGACGAGCCGACGGCCGGGCTCGACCCCGAGCAGCGGGTCGAGTTCAGGACGCTGCTGCGGGAGATCGGCGCGTCCTCCACGGTGATCGTCTCCACCCATCTGGTGGAGGACGTGGCCGCGGCCTGCTCGGAGGTCACGCTGATCGAGTCGGGCCGTGTCGCCTTCCGGGGCACGACCGCCGAACTGACCACCCTGGGCGAGGAGTCGGGCGCCTCGGGCCACGGGGAGACGGCCAACGCGATCGAACGGGGATACACGGCGGCCCTGCGCGCCCACCGCGCGCCGTCGGGCGCCTGGGCTCCGGGCGGCGCGCACCACCCGGCCGCGCCCGCCGCGAACGCCGCACCGCCCGCTCCGCCCGTCTCCCCCGAGGACCTCCGATGACCGCGACCGCCGCACCGCCCCGCGAGGCCGCGAGGCCGGCCCGCACGTCCGTCGTCCGCACCGAACTGCGGCGGGGCGTCGGCCCCTGGGCCGGTGCGGCCGTGGCGGTCACGCTCCTCGTGACGATGTACGGCAAGGCGCCCGCCTGGCAGGGGCGCTGGACCGATGCCACCGACATGCTGCACGTCGCCTCCGGGCTTCTCGCGGGGCCTCTCGCGCTCGCCGCCGGCTGCTGGCAGGGTGGCCGGGAGCGGCGCCGCGGGATGCTGGAGCTGCTCCGTTCCGTCCCGCGCGGCCGGCTGCGCCGTACGCTGCTCGCCGTCGCTCCCTCCGCGCTCTGGCCGGCCGCCGGGCAGTTCGTCGCCGCGACGGTGTGCCTGCTCGCGACCTGGCCGTACGTCGGCGGCGGCAGGCCGTACGTCGAGCTGGTCGCCGCCGACACGGTCGCCCTCGCCGCCCTGGGCACCCTCGGCCATCTCGTCGGTCTGCTGGTCCCCTGGCGGCTGACCGCACCGCTGCTCGCGGTCGTCGGCTACGTCGGGCTCGCGATCGGCACGTACACGGGGAGCCCGGCCCAATGGCTCAGCCCGGCCACCGAGCACTCCTCGCCCTGGGAGGCTCCCGTGTGGTGGTTCGCCCCGGCCTCGGCCGTCTGGACCGGCGGCCTCGCCCTGGCGGCCCTCCTGGCGTATGCCGCCCGCCCCGCGCGGCTGCGGCTGCTCGCCCTGCTCCCGCTCGCCGCGGCGGTCGCCGCCGCCGTGCCGGTGCTCCGACTGCCCGCCAACGGCCCGTGGCGCCCGGACCCGGAGACGACGCGCCTCGTCTGCGACGAGGGGACACCCAAGGTCTGCGTGAACGCCCTCGACCGCGCGCTGCTGCCGGACATCTCCCGCGCGCTCGCCCCGCTCAACGAACGGCTGCGCGGGCTGCCGGGCGCCCCGGTCCGCTGGGTCGGCGGATCGAGAGGCCCGGGTGCGGGGGAGATCGGGCTGCCCGACCACACGATGGACGCGGTGCGGGGCCGGCTCAGGAACCCCGATCTGTACCTCAACTCGGCCGTCCAGTGGCTGTTCTCGGACATCTGCTCCTCCGCGGACCACACGGGCCCGCGCGCCGAGCGCGTCGCCGAGATCCATCTCGCCGTGTCCGAGTGGCTGGCGGCGACACCGGAGGACTACGGGGTTCCCGTCGGGCCGGCCGCCCAGCGGCACCTCGACGCCCTGCGCGCCAAGTCCCCGGCCGCCCAGCGGGACTACCTCGCACGCTACATGGCGGCCGACCGCTGTCGCCCCGAGGAGGTGCCGGTCCCGTGAGCGTTCCCGGCCTCGTGCTCTACCTCCGCTCGCGTACGTTTCCGGCCACCGTCGCCGCGGTGCTCGGCACGGCCGCGACGGCCGCCTGGTCCGCGTCCTGGCTCCAGTCCCAGTCGGGCTTCGACCACACCGCCCGGGTGCCGGTCGTCGCCCTCGGCCCGCTGCTGGCCGCGTCGGCGATCGGGACGAGCCTGTACGCGCCGAGCGACGAGCTGGACCGTACGGCGCCCCGGCCGTGGCCCCTGCGCCGGGCCGCGCACGTCCTCGCCCTGACCGCCCTGGCCGTCGTCCTGCTGGCGCTCGCCGTACCGGGTCACCCGGAGGAGTTCGGCGGGCCCGCGATGGTCCGCAACACCCTGGGCGCGGTCGGTGTCACGGTCGCGGCGGCGGCGCTGATCGGCGCCAGGCCGAGCTGGCTGCCGATGACGGTGTACGTCGGCTCGGTCTATGTGGCGGCGCCGTCCGAGCCGGGGGGTTCGGCGGCTCTGTGGGCCTGGGTCATGCAGCCCGGCCCGCAGGCCGGCGCCTGGGCGGTGGCCCTGGGCGCGTTCGCCGGAGGCACGGCGCTCTACGCGTTCCGCGGAGCCCGTCCCGTACGGACCTGACGGCACGCACCCGCGGACGGGTCGGTCCGCGCGGGAACCGCCCGCGAGGGCGGCGGCCTCAGCCCGCCGCCCCCGGCAGGCCCTCGCCGGTCGCCGAGAGCTCTCTCAACTGCCGGTCCAGGAAGGTCCGTACGCGCGCGGGCATGTCCATCGAGGCCGGGTCCAGGGCCCATTGGAGCTGCAGGCCGTCCATCACGGCGAGCTGCTCCTGCCCCACGGCCCGGCAGTCGATGTCCGCCTTCAGCTCCCCCCGCCGCACCGCGGCCTCCAGGAGGTCGACGGTGTGCCCGAGCACGCGCTCGTAGCGCTCCTTGAAGTACTGGTGCGCGGGGTGGCCGACGTTGCCGGACTCGCCGACCAGGACGTTGAACATCCGCACGATGCCGGGGCGGCGGGTGTTGTCCTCGACGAGAGCGACGACGGTCTCCAGGTAGGCGGCGTACGACTCCGGCTCGTCGGCGAAGAGCCGCTCGACGTCGTGCTGCTCGCTCTGGGCGAGGACGGAGAGCAGGAGGTCCTCCTTGCTGCGGAAGTGGTGCAGCAGACCGCCCTGGGTGATCCCGCAGTCGTTCGCGATCCGCGCGAGCGAGGAGGCGTGGAAGCCCCACTGCCCGAAGTGGTCGACGGCGGTGTCCAGGATCTTCAGGCGGCGCGCGTCACCCACGGCGTAGCTGCCCCTGCCCGCGGTTCCGCGGGGCGTTCGACCCTTGTTCTCCGGCATGGGGACCACCTTAAGACGTGCCCGAATCACCCCGTTTGGCCTGTGATCCAGGACACATTCAAGAAACCTAGTGGTCACTCGGTTTTCACCTCTAGCCTGAGGACGCCCAGGCCGACTCCGCTGCCGCCCGCGATCGACGGAGCCCTTTCGGCGCGGTCGCCGTCCCGTCCGTCCGCTCGGTCGAGCAACCCCGAGGAGCCCCGACATGCACCCGTACCAGGACGCCACCCGCCCCGTCGCCGAGCGCGTCGAGGACCTGCTCTCCCGGATGACCCTGGAGGAGAAGGCCGGCCAGCTCTTCCACTCCATGCTGATGATGAACGCGGACGGCACCCCGGTGACCGAGACGGACGGCTCGATGCTGCCGTTCACCACCCCGGAGCTCGTCGAGGACCGTCATCTCAGCCACTTCAACCTCCTCGGCACCTACGGCGCCCGCGAGATGGCCCTCTGGCACAACGCGGTCCAGGAGATGGCGGCGAACACCCGGCTCGGCATCCCGGTCTCGCTCTCCACCGACCCCCGTCACGCCTTCACGGACAACGTCGGCGCCTCCTTCAACGCCGGCGCGTTCTCCGCCTGGCCCGAAGCGCTGGGACTCGCCGCGATCGGCGACCCGGAGCTGGTGTTCCACTTCGCCGACACCGTCCGCCGCGAGTACCTCGCGGTCGGCTTCCGCATCGCTCTCCACCCGCAGATCGACCTCGCCACCGAGCCCCGCTGGGCCCGCCAGACCGGCACCTTCGGCTCGGACGCCAAGCTGACCGGCGAGCTCGTCCAGGCGTACGTCCGCGGCCTCCAGGGCGAGGAGCTGGGTCCGGACTCGGTGGCCGCCATGGTCAAGCACTTCCCCGGCGGCGGACCGCAGAAGGACGGCGAGGACCCGCACTTCCCGCACGGCAAGGAGCAGATCTACCCGGGCGGGATGCGCGACCACCACCTGGAGCCCTTCAAGGCCGCCATAGCCGCCGGCTGCTCGCAGATGATGCCGTACTACGGCCAGCCGATCGGCACCGACTGGGAAGAGGTCGGCTTCGGCTTCAACAAGGGCGTGGTCACCGGGCTGCTGCGGGAGGAGCTGGGCTTCACCGGGATCGTCTGCACCGACTGGGGGCTGCTGACGGACTCGGTGATCTTCGGCGAGCCGCACGAGGCACGGGCGTGGGGCGTGGAGCACCTGAGCGTCGCCGAGCGGACGGCGAAGTCGCTGGAGGCGGGCGCGGACCAGTTCGGCGGCGAGCAGTGCCCCGAGGTGATCGTGGAGCTGGTGAACTCGGGCCGGATCTCCGAGGAGCGGATCGACGAGTCCGTACGGCGGCTGCTGCGCGAGAAGTTCGTGCTCGGGCTCTTCGACGAGCGTCGGTACGTCGACCCGGACGAGGCCGCCGAGACGGTCGGCCGCGCCGACTTCACGGCGGCGGGCGCGGCGGCCCAGCGCCGCTCGCTCACGGTCCTGACCGACGGACCGCTGCCGCTCGCGGGGCGCCCGAAGCTGTACGTGGAGAACGTCGACGCGGGCGTCGCCGCGGCGTACGGCGACGTCGTGACCGCCCCGGCCGAGGCGGACCTCGCCGTCCTGCGGCTGCGCACCCCGTTCGAGGAGCGCCCGAACCGCTTCGAGTCCTTCTTCCACTCCGGCTCGCTCGCCTTCGAGGAGCCCGAACTGGCCCGGATCCTCTCGCTGCTGGCGACGGTTCCGACGGTGGTCTGCGTCAACCTGGAGCGGCCCGCCGTCCTCCCCGAGATCGCCGAGCACGCGGCCGCGTTGATCGCCGACTACGGCGCGAGCGACGAGGCGCTGCTCGACGTGGCGTTCGGCCGGGCGAAGGCGGAGGGCAGGCTCCCCTTCGAACTCCCGCGCTCGATGGCCGCGGTGGCGGCGGCCCGCCCCGACGTCCCGAACGACACGGCGGACCCGGTCTTCCCGCACGGGCACGGCCTGTCGCTGTAGCCCGGGGACCGCGGCAACCCCCCTGCTCCCGGTATCGGTTTGTCCCGGCCGCCCCCGCCCGCGAGGATGGCCGGGACAACCGTCTGCCGAGATCGGGAGTGAGTGAACATGTCCAGCCCCGTCACCCTCGACCGCCGAGAGGGACCGTACGGAGAGGTCGTGCTCCGCCGACGCGACGAGCACTTCGAGATCATCGCCAACGGCACCTTTCTCATGGACACCTCCGACGGACGTTCGGAGCGGCTGCTGATCGACGCGGCGATGGACGCCCTCGGCGGGCGCGCCGCCGCATCCGTGCTGATCGGCGGCCTCGGCGTCGGCTTCTCGCTCGCCCATGCCGCCGCGGACCCCCGCTGGGGCCGGATCGCGGTCGTCGAGCGCGAGCAGGCGATCATCGACTGGCACCGCGAAGGGCCGCTGGCCGCGATCTCCGGCCGGGCGCTGGCCGATCCGCGGAACGTGATCCTGCACACGGACCTGGTCGACTACGTCCACACCTCCACCGACACCTACGACGCCCTCTGTCTGGACATCGACAACGGGCCCGACTGGACCGTCACCGAGGGCAACCAAAGCCTGTACTCCGCCGAGGGATTGGCGGCCTGCGCGGACCGGCTCAACCCGGGTGGGATCCTCGCCGTGTGGTCCGCTCGACCCTCCGCCGATTTCGAAGCCTCCTTGCGGAATGCCGGATTCAGCGGGGTACGGACGGAAGAGATCCCCGTTGCCCGGGGCGTCCCTGACGTGGTGCACCTCGCCGTCCGGCCTGGATAGCCGGGACGCTCCCGGTGCCTCTAGGCTGCTGGCCGACACCAGCGATGCGAGGCGGGGCAATGGAGCAGACACACACCACTCATCACGGTGCGGCGCCCACTCCGGGCGCGCAGCGGCGAGTGCTGGTCGTCGAGGACGACACGACCATCGTGGATGCGATCTCCGCGCGGCTGCGGGCCGAGGGGTTCCTCGTCCAGACGGCGACGGACGGCCCGGCCGCGGTCGACGCGGCCGAGGCGTGGCAGCCGGACCTGATGGTGCTCGACGTGATGCTGCCGGGCTTCGACGGCCTGGAGGTGTGCCGCCGGGTCCAGGCCCAGCGGCCGGTCCCGGTCCTGATGCTCACGGCACGGGACGACGAGACGGACATGCTGGTCGGCCTCGGCGTCGGCGCCGACGACTACATGACCAAGCCGTTCTCGATGCGTGAGCTGGCCGCCCGGGTGCACGTACTGCTGCGCCGGGTGGAGCGGGCCGCGCTGGCCGCCGTGACGCCGCGCAGCGGGATCCTGCGGCTCGGCGAGCTGGAGATCGACCACGCGCAGCGACGGGTCCGCGTCAGGGCCGAGGACGTGCACCTGACGCCGACCGAGTTCGACCTGCTGGTCTGCCTGGCGAACACTCCCCGGGCGGTCCTCTCCCGCGAGCAGCTGCTCGCGGAGGTCTGGGACTGGGCGGACGCCTCGGGCACCCGGACCGTGGACAGCCACATCAAGGCGCTGCGCCGGAAGATCGGGGCGGAGCGGATCCGTACGGTCCATGGCGTCGGATACGCGCTGGAGACCCCGGCGCCATGAGCCGACGGGGGCCGCGCCCCGAGCGCCGCGGCAGGCGCCGGATCCTGATCTCGATCAAGACCAAGCTGGGAACGCTGGTCGTCGGGGCGGTCCTGCTCACCTCGGGCCTGGCCCTGGTGGCGATACGCACCTCCACGGAGTTCCGCTACATCACGATCTTCGCGATGATCGCGACCCTCCTGATCACCCAGTTCGTGGCGCAGTCCCTGACGGCGCCGCTGGACGAGATGACCACCGTGGCCGGGTCGATCTCACGCGGCGACTTCAGCCGGCGGGTGCGCGGCGCGGACCGCCGCGACGAGCTGGGCGACCTCGCCTCGACGATCAACCGCATGGCGGACGACCTGGAGGCCGTCGACCGGCACCGCAAGGAGCTGGTCGCCAATGTCTCGCACGAGCTGCGCACCCCCATCGCCGCGCTCCGCGCGGTCCTGGAGAACGTGGTGGACGGGGTCTCCGAAGCCGATCCGGAGACGATGCGGACAGCGCTGAAGCAGTCCGAACGGCTCGGCCGGCTGGTGGAGACCCTGCTCGACCTGTCACGTCTTGACAACGGTGTCGTCACGCTCAAGGCACGACGTTTCGAGGTCTGGCCGTACCTCTCGGGAGTGCTCAGGGAGGCCAATCTGGCCGCGTCCCAGCGCGGCCTCTCCTCCACCTCCGGGCTGCACAACCGTACGGACGTCCATCTGCACCTCGATGTGTCGCCGCCCGAGCTGACCGCGCACGCGGACGCGGAGCGGCTGCACCAGGTGATGGCGAACCTCATCGACAACGCGGTGAAGCACTCGCCGCCGCACGGCCGCGTGACCGTACGCGCCAGGCGCGGGCCGTGGCCGGACTCGCTGGCGCTGGAGGTCGAGGACGAGGGCCCCGGCATCCCGGAGGCGCTGCGGCACACGGTCTTCGAGCGGTTCAACCGCGGCCAGGTGCCGGCTCAACCCGGTCCGGGCAGCGACGGCGGTACCGGACTCGGGCTCGCGATCGCCCGCTGGGCGGTGGATCTGCACGGCGGGGAGATCGGAGTGGCCGAATCCTCACGCGGCTGCCGGATCCAGGTCACTCTTCCGGGAAGCCTTCCGGCGCGAGATTGACGTAGGGTCGAACTGGAAGCGCACGTTCTGCGTGTGGATGGGTAGGACCGGACAGGACCTGGCCGACACACGATCAGGACGTGATCAGGGTTGTCCCCCGGAGCGGATGGCAGCCCGGCTCTCGCCTACCCGCGAGAGGGCAGAACCACGCTTGTTTCCCGCCATTCCCAGCTCTGAAACACTCCGTCAAGTGTGACTTGCGCGACGTTGGAGCGCCCGGCCTGCACCTCTCGGCCAGGGAGGCGTAGCCTTTATTTCCGCTGTCCATCACCTTGTGAAGCGGAAGAGGGCGGTTACCGCCGTGTCGTCTCAGTCCCCCAGTAACTCGAGTACCTCCACCGACCAAGACGGGCAGGGTCAGAACCCTGCGACCGCCTTTGGTGCCAATGAGTGGCTCGTCGACGAGATCTACCAGCAGTACCTCCAGGACCCGAATTCGGTCGATCGTGCCTGGTGGGACTTCTTCGCCGACTACAAGCCCGGCACGACGGAGACTCCCGCCGTCGCGCCGCAGGTGAGCCCCGCACAGGCTCCACCTGCCGCGCCCGCCGCCCCGGCGCCCGCCCAGGCCGCCCCGGCCCCGGCCGCCGCTCCGGCGCCCGCGAAGGCCGCCCCGGCTCCGGCACCGGCGAAGCCCGCCGCCGCCGCTCCGGCGCCCGTCAAGGCCGCGCCCGCCGCCAAGGCCCCCGCGGCCCCGGCCACCGAGGCGCCCGTCGGTCCCGAGCTGATCACGCTGCGCGGCCCCGCCGCCGCCGTCGCGAAGAACATGAACGCCTCGCTGGAGGTGCCGACGGCCACGTCCGTCCGCGCCGTCCCGGTGAAGCTGCTCTTCGACAACCGGATCGTGATCAACAACCACCTGAAGCGCGCCCGGGGCGGGAAGATCTCCTTCACGCACCTCATCGGCTACGCGATGGTGCAGGCGATCAAGGCCATGCCGTCGATGAACTACTCCTTCGCGGAGAAGGACGGCAAGCCGACGCTGGTCAAGCCGGACCACGTGAACTTCGGCCTCGCGATCGACCTGGTGAAGCCGAACGGCGACCGCCAGCTCGTCGTCGCCGGCATCAAGAAGGCCGAGACGCTGAACTTCTTCGAGTTCTGGCAGGCCTACGAGGACATCGTCAAGCGCGCCCGCGTCGGCAAGCTGACGATGGAGGACTTCACCGGCGTCACGGTCTCGCTGACCAACCCCGGCGGCCTCGGCACCGTCCACTCCGTGCCGCGTCTGATGCCCGGACAGTCCGTGATCATGGGCGTCGGCTCGATGGACTACCCGGCCGAGTTCCAGGGCACCTCCCAGGACACCCTGAACAAGCTGGGCATCTCCAAGGTCATGACCCTGACCTCGACGTACGACCACCGGGTCATCCAGGGTGCCGCCTCCGGCGAGTTCCTGCGGGTCGTCGCGAACTACCTCCTCGGCGAGGAGGGCTTCTACGACGACATCTTCAAGGCCCTGCGGATCCCCTACGAGCCGGTGCGCTGGCTCAAGGACATCGACGCCTCGCACGACGACGACGTCACCAAGGCCGCCCGTGTCTTCGAGCTGATCCACTCCTACCGGGTCCGCGGCCACGTCATGGCCGACACCGACCCGCTGGAGTACCGCCAGCGCAAGCACCCCGACCTGGACATCACCGAGCACGGCCTCACCCTGTGGGACCTGGAGCGCGAGTTCGCGGTCGGCGGCTTCGCCGGCAAGTCGATGATGAAGCTCCGCGACATCCTCGGCGTGCTGCGCGACTCGTACTGCCGCACCACCGGCGTCGAGTTCATGCACATCCAGGACCCGAAGCAGCGCAAGTGGATCCAGGACCGGGTCGAGCGCTCGCACTCCAAGCCGGAGCGCGAGGAGCAGCTGCGGATCCTGCGCCGGCTGAACGCGGCCGAGGCGTTCGAGACCTTCCTGCAGACCAAGTACGTCGGCCAGAAGCGGTTCTCCCTGGAGGGCGGCGAGTCCGTCATCCCGCTGCTCGACGCGGTCATCGACTCCGCCGCCGAGTCCCGCCTGGACGAGGTCGTCATCGGCATGGCCCACCGCGGCCGTCTGAACGTCCTCGCGAACATCGTGGGCAAGTCGTACGCGCAGATCTTCCGCGAGTTCGAGGGCAACCTCGACCCGAAGTCGATGCACGGCTCCGGCGACGTGAAGTACCACCTGGGCGCCGAGGGCACCTTCACCGGCCTGGACGGCGAGCAGATCAAGGTCTCGCTCGCCGCCAACCCCTCGCACCTGGAGGCGGTCGACCCGGTCCTCGAGGGTGTCGTCCGCGCCAAGCAGGACGTCATCAACAAGGGCGGCACGGACTTCACCGTCCTCCCGGTCGCCCTGCACGGTGACGCGGCCTTCGCCGGCCAGGGTGTCGTCGCCGAGACGCTGAACATGTCGCAGCTGCGCGGCTACCGCACCGGCGGCACGGTCCACATCGTCATCAACAACCAGGTCGGCTTCACCGCCGCCCCGGAGTCCTCGCGTTCCTCGATGTACGCGACCGACGTGGCCCGCATGATCGAGGCGCCGATCTTCCACGTGAACGGCGACGACCCGGAGGCCGTGGTCCGCGTCGCGCGGCTCGCCTTCGAGTTCCGCCAGACGTTCAACAAGGACGTCGTGATCGACCTCATCTGCTACCGCCGCCGCGGTCACAACGAGGGCGACAACCCGCAGTTCACCAACCCGCAGATGTACAACCTGATCGACAAGAAGCGTTCGGTGCGCAAGCTGTACACCGAGTCGCTGATCGGTCGCGGCGACATCACGCTGGAAGAGGCGGAGCAGGCACTCCAGGACTTCCAGGGCCAGCTGGAGAAGGTCTTCGCGGAGGTCCGCGAGGCCACCTCGGCGCCGGCCCCGGCGCACGTCCCGGACGCCCAGCCGGAGTTTCCGGTCGCCGTCACCACCGCGGTCTCCCAGGAGGTCGTGAAGCGGATCGCCGAGTCGCAGGTCAACATCCCGGAGCGGATCACGGTCCACCCGCGTCTGATGCCGCAGATGCAGCGCCGCGCGGCCTCCATCGACGACGGCACGATCGACTGGGGCTTCGGCGAGACCCTCGCCATCGGCTCGCTGCTGATGGAGGGCACCCCGGTCCGGCTGTCGGGCCAGGACTCCCGCCGCGGCACCTTCGGCCAGCGGCACGCGGTCCTGGTGGACCAGGAGACCGGCGAGGACTACACCCCGCTGCTCTACCTGGCCGAGGACCAGGCCCACTACAACGTCTACGACTCGCTGCTCAGCGAGTACGCGGCGATGGGCTTCGAGTACGGCTACTCGCTGGCCCGCCCGGACTCCCTGGTCATCTGGGAGGCCCAGTTCGGTGACTTCGTCAACGGCGCGCAGACCGTCGTCGACGAGTTCATCTCCTCGGCCGAGCAGAAGTGGGGCCAGACCTCCGGCGTCACGCTGCTCCTGCCGCACGGCTACGAGGGCCAGGGCCCGGACCACTCGTCCGCGCGCCCGGAGCGCTTCCTCCAGATGTGCGCGCAGGACAACATGACGATCGCCATGCCGACCCTGCCGTCGAACTACTTCCACCTGCTGCGCTGGCAGGTCCACAACCCGCACCACAAGCCGCTCATCGTCTTCACCCCGAAGTCGATGCTGCGTCTGAAGGCCGCGGCGTCGAAGGTGGAGGAGTTCACCACCGGCGGCTTCCGCCCGGTGATCGGCGACAGCTCGGTCAACCCGGCCGACGTCCGCAAGGTCGTCTTCTGCGCCGGCAAGGTCTACTACGACCTGGAGGCCGAGCGGCAGAAGCGCGGTGTCACGGACACGGCGATCATCCGTCTGGAGCGCCTGTACCCGCTGCCGGGTGCCGAGCTCCAGGCCGAGATCGCCAAGTACCCGAACGCCGAGAAGTACCTGTGGGCGCAGGAGGAGCCGGCGAACCAGGGTGCGTGGCCGTTCATCGCGCTGAACCTGATCGACCACCTGGACCTGGCGGTCGGCGCCGACATCCCGCACGGCGAGCGCCTGCGCCGGATCTCGCGTCCGCACTCCTCGTCCCCGGCGGTCGGCTCGGCCAAGCGCCACCAGGCCGAGCAGCAGCAGCTGGTCAACGAGGTCTTCGACGCCTGACCCGCTGTACCGGTACGCACGGAGGCCCGGCACCCCGCGAGGGG
>NZ_JBHWBS010000042.1:0-4050 GCF_042735655.1 Streptomyces sp. NPDC059567
CGGGGGGGGGTGCCGGGCCCCTTTCGTCGCTCTCGTTCCGTCCGCTACTGCGCGCCCGGGCGCACCAGACCGCTCTCGTACGCGTACACCGCCGCCTGAACGCGGTCGCGCAGCCCCAGCTT
Source organism: Streptomyces sp. NPDC059567 (assembly GCF_042735655.1). Classification (NCBI taxonomy): domain Bacteria; kingdom Bacillati; phylum Actinomycetota; class Actinomycetes; order Kitasatosporales; family Streptomycetaceae; genus Streptomyces; species Streptomyces sp. NPDC059567. The sequence goes on from NZ_JBHWBS010000042.1 coordinate 123, forward strand.
GGTCAGCACATGACCCACATGCGTCTTCACCGTCGTCTCGCTGACGAACAGATCCGCCGCGATCTCCGCGTTCGACAGGCCGCGCGCCACCAGCTTCAGCACCTCGACCTCACGCTCGGTCAGCGTGTTGAGCGTGTCCGGCACCTGCTCGTCGCCCGACGGCAGATGCGCCGAGTACTTGTCGAGCAGGCGCCGCGTGATCGACGGGGCCAGCATCGCCTCACCCGCCGCGACCACCCGGATCGCCTGCACCAGCTCGTTGGCCGGCGCGTCCTTCAGCAGAAAGCCACTGGCCCCCGCGCGCAGCGCCTCCACCACGTACTCGTCCAGATCGAAGGTCGTCAGCACCAGCACCTTCGCCGGGCCGTCCCGCCCCGGACCCGTGATCTGACGGGTCGCCTCCACCCCGTCCATCCGCGGCATCCGGATGTCCATCAGCACCACGTCGGGCTGCAGCGCCCGCACCTGGTCCAGAGCCTGGAGACCGTCCCCGGCCTCGCCGACGACCGCGATGTCCTGCTCCGCCTCCAGAATCATCCGGAAACCGGTACGCAGCAGCGGCTGGTCGTCGACCAACAGGACGCGGATAGCCACGGGAACTCCTTCACGGCGCGGGTGGGACCGGCCCCATTCTGCCCTGTCCCGAATCGTCCGACTCAGGCGGGCGCGCGGAAACGATCTCCCGCCGGATCTCCAGCGGATACACCGGGGGAGTGCCCCCGAACTCGGGGCAGACCGCCTGGTGATCGCACCAGCCGCACAGCTTCGTCGGACGCGGGCGCCACTCACCCGTCTCCGTCGCCAGCCGGATCGCCTCCCAGAGGGCGAGCAGCTTCCGCTCCACCCGCAGCAGATCCGCCTCGACCGGGTCGTACGTCAGCACATCGCCACTGCCCAGGTACACCAGCTGCAGCCGACGGGGCACGACCAGCTTCAGCCGCCAGATCACCAGCGCGTAGAACTTCATCTGGAACAGCGCGCCCTCGCTGTACTCCGGCCGCGGCGCCTTGCCCGTCTTGTAGTCGACGATCCGCACCTCGCCCGTCGGCGCCACGTCGATCCGGTCGATCACCCCGCGCAGCCGCAGCCCCGACTCCAGCTCCGTCTCCACGAACAGCTCACGCTCCGCCGGCTCCAGCCGCGTCGGATCCTCCAGCGTGAACCACCGCTCCACCAGCTGCTCCGCCTCGCCCAGCCAGCGCGCGAGACGCTCCCCCTCCGCGTCCTCCGCGAACAGCTCGCCCAGCTCCGGCTTCGACTCCAGCAGCCGGTCCCACTGCCCCGGGATCAGCGCCTTCGCCCGCGGCGCCGTCCGGTCCACCGCCGGAGCGTCGAAGAGCCGCTCCAGCACCGCGTGCACCAGCGTGCCCCGCGTCGCCGCCTCGCTCGGCTTCTCGGGCAGCCTGTCGATCACCCGGAACCGGTACAGCAGGGGACACTGCATGAAGTCGCTCGCCCGCGAGGGCGACAACGACATGGGTGTCCTGGCCCCCACGGGCGGCTGCTCGCTCGTACTCATGACCCAGACCCTACGACCCGCCACTGACAGCGAGCCGAATACCATCGACGACAGACCCCGTCACGCTGCATGATCGAAGAGTGACGCACGACGGGGGTCGCGCGGAAGGCTACGAGAGGAACCCGTGAACCAGGACGACCAGCGCGGCGAGAACGAGCGGCCGCGGTCCGGCGACGCGGAACCGCCGTCCACCGGGGACTCCCGGACCCGGCGCAGCGAGGAACCCGGCGGAGGGATCCTCATGGGCCGCCCCTTCGGCGTGCCCGTGTACGTCGCCCCCAGCTGGTTCCTCGTCGCCGCTCTCATCACCTGGGTCTTCGGCGACCAGATCGAACGCGTCCTGCCCGAGCTGGGCGCCGCCCGCTATCTCGTCTCCCTCTTCTTCGCCATCGCCTTCTACGCCTCGGTCCTCGTCCACGAACTGGCCCACACGATCGCCGCGCTCCGCTTCAAGCTCCCGGTGCGCCGTATCCAGCTCCAGTTCTTCGGCGGTGTGTCCGAGATCGAGAAGGAGAGCGAGACCCCCGGCCGTGAGTTCGTCCTCGCCTTCGTCGGCCCCCTGCTCTCCCTGGTCCTCGCCGGGGTCTTCTATCTGACCCTGTACGCGGTCGAGCCCGGCACCGTCCCCGGTGTCCTGCTCGCCGGGCTCATGATCTCGAACCTGATCGTCGCGATCTTCAACCTGCTGCCCGGCCTCCCGCTCGACGGCGGCCGGATGCTCCGCGCCGTCGTGTGGAAGATCACCGGCAAGCCCATGGCCGGCACCGTCGCCGCCGCCTGGGTCGGCCGCGCCCTCGCCGTCGCCGTCCTCATCGGCCTCCCCCTCCTCACCCGCACCGGCGTCCTCGGCAACTCCACCGAGGACATCAGCGGCATGGACACCGTCACCGACGCCCTGCTCGCCGCGATCCTCGCCGCCATCATCTGGACCGGCGCAGGCAACAGCCTGCGCATGGCCCGGCTCCGCGAGCACCTCCCCGAACTGTGCGCCCGCACCCTCACCCGGCGCGCCATCCCCGTCGAGCCCACCACCCCGCTCTCCGAGGCCCTGCGCCGCGCCAACGAGGCCGGAGCCCGCGCCCTGGTCGTCGTCGACGGCCAGGGCGGCCCCACCGGCCTGGTCCGCGAGAGCGCCATCGCCGGCGTCCCGCAGCACCGCCGCCCCTGGGTCGCCGTCAGCACCCTCGCCCAGGACCTCACCGACGGCATGAGGGTCCCCGCCGAACTCACCGGCCAGCCTCTCCTCGACCACCTCCGCACCAGCCCGGCCACCGAATACCTGGTCGTCGAGGAGAGCGGAGAGATCTACGGAGTGCTCTCCACCAACGACGTGGAACGCGCCTTCGTCAAGGCCATGGCAAGACCCTCCGCGTAACCCCGGTACTCTGGTCACATGTCCGAACCGACCGGTGCCGCCCGCAGGCGCGGGCCCTTCAAGGTCGGGGACCAGGTTCAGCTGACCGACCCCAAGGGCCGCCACTACACGTTCACGCTCGAGGCCGGGAAGAATTTCCACACCCACAAGGGTTCCTTCCCGCACGACGAACTGATCGGCTCCCCCGAGGGAAGCGTTGTCCGCACCACGGGGAACGTCGCCTATCTCGCGCTGCGCCCCCTGCTCCCCGACTACGTCCTGTCCATGCCCCGCGGCGCCGCCGTGGTCTACCCCAAGGACGCGGGGCAGATCCTGGCCTTCGCCGACATCTTCCCCGGCGCCCGCGTCGTGGAAGCCGGGGTGGGCTCGGGCTCGCTCAGCAGCTTCCTCCTGCGCGCCATCGGCGACAGCGGAATGCTGCACTCCTACGAGCGCCGCGAGGACTTCGCCGAGATCGCCAAGGGGAACGTCGAGCGCTACTTCGGCGGCCCGCACCCCGCCTGGCAGCTCACCGTCGGCGACCTCCAGGACAACCTGTCCGACACCGACGTGGACCGCGTCATCCTGGACATGCTCGCCCCCTGGGAATGCCTGGAGGCCGTCTCCAAGGCGCTCGTCCCCGGCGGCATCCTCTGCTGCTACGTGGCGACCACGACCCAGCTCGCCCGCACCGTGGAGTCCATCCGTGAGTTCGGCTGCTACGCCGAGCCGCAGCCCTGGGAATCCATGATCCGGAACTGGCACGTGGAGGGCCTGGCCGTGCGCCCGGACCACCGCATGATCGGCCACACCGGCTTCCTCGTCACCGCCCGCCGCCTCGCGGACGGCGTCGAGCCGCCCATGCGCCGCCGCCGCCCCGCCAAGGGCGCCTACGGTGAGGACTACGAAGGCCCCAACAAGGGCTGACGCCCCGACAACGAACGCGTGCCGCCGGGGCGTTTCCCCCCCCCCCCCGGGGCCACCACCGGGGGGCCCGCGCCCGTCGCCGCGGGCAACACCCTGGCGTTGCCGACGGTCGCCCGTACGCCCCACTC
>NZ_JBHWBS010000042.1:4060-7358 GCF_042735655.1 Streptomyces sp. NPDC059567
ACACCGCGAGAGCCCCACCCCCCTCTCTCGCCCCACAGCCCACAGCGGCCCGCCCCCGACGATCACGCCCGCTATCACCACCCCCCCCCCCACCCCCCGGGGGCCGCCGCCGTGGCCCCCCCCCCGAGCGGGGAACTCGACGGCGGCACCTTCACGTTCGGCATCTTTGCGGACAGCCCGCACCCCACCTGTTCCACCTGCCTGTGACGTGTGGCACGATGCCCGCAACTCCTTCCGCACCACCGTCACAGGAGACATCCCGCGTGCAGCCCCCCGCCGTCCCGGACCTCGCGCACACCCACGCCCGGCCGGTGCACTGGCTGGCCACCGCGACCGCCATGGCCGCCGTCGTGGCCGCCGCCGGCCTGCTGCAGCCCGGCGCCGCCACCGCCACCACCACGACCGCGGGCAGCGGGACCACCGCCCCACGACCCGCCCCCGACGCCGCCTCGGCCGACTACCCCCTGCAGTGCGGGGGAGCCCCCGTCAAGATCGCCCAGCGGGCCACGGGGGACCTCGACGGAGACGGGAACCCGGAAACCGTCGCAGTCGTACACTGCGAAGCCGGATCGGGGACACCTCCCCACGCCGTCTATGTGCTGACCCACGCCAAGACCGGCCCGGACGCGCGCGTGGTCGCGACCCTCGTCGAGTCCTCGGAGCAGAAGAGCGTCTCGGCTCTCGCCGTACGCGACCGGGCGGTCACCGCCACGCTGCTCGGCTACTCGTCCCCGGACGTACCCAGTTGCTGCCCCGACGAGCAGGAGCGCGTCAGCTGGCGCTGGCGGGGCGGAAGCTTCGTCCGCGTGGCTCAGGCCGACGCGAGGAGTGTGTGACGGGTCACTCCGCGTCAGGGCCGTAGACCTCGACCCTGTCCGAAACCCGGCGCACGTGGATGCAGTCGCCCGGGCACTCCTTCGCGGAGTCCACGACGTCCTGGAGCAGCGGCAGCGGGACCGGCGTCGTCGCCCCCGTCTCCTGCAGCAGCTCGTCGTCCGAGCCCTTCACATAGGCGAGCCCGTCGATGTCCAGCTCGAAGACCTCGGGAGCGTACTGCGCGCAGATCCCGTCCCCGGTGCAGAGATCCTGGTCGATCCAGACCTCCAGCGCCTCGCCGGCGCCCGTCGTCGGGGCCTCGTGCTGCACGGTCATGTCTCCTGCCGTTCCTGAGCGTCGAAAGAGATCGTTCTTCTAAGTCCGGTCAAGCCTGACGGGTGTTGACCACTCACGACGATACAACCGCCCGCTTTCCGATGTTGATGGGTGGGTATTCCACTGGCGTGAGGGGAAGCGCAAGGGTGAAGATCGGACACGCCTCGACAGTCTTTGTGATCTAGGGGTTTCAATCACCACCCACGCAGGTAGGGTCAGGAAGCGTCCAGCTCCCCTTGGAGGAGGTGAGGACCGTGGCAGCCCACGACGACGACATCAACCGCGGCATCCGGCCGGGGCGGGGGTCTGAAGACCCCGCCGGCCAGGTTGCCTATCTCGAGCAGGAAATCGCCGTCCTGCGCCGCAAGCTCGCCGACTCTCCGCGTCATACGAGGATTCTCGAAGAGCGGATCGTCGAGCTGCAGACAAACCTGGCCGGCGTGTCCGCGCAGAACGAGCGGCTCGCCAACACACTCCGTGAGGCCCGCGACCAGATCGTGGCCCTCAAGGAGGAGGTCGACCGGCTCGCACAGCCACCGGCAGGCTTCGGTGTCTTCCTGCAGGCCAACGAGGACGGCACCTGCGACATCTTCACCGGGGGCCGGAAGCTCCGGGTGAACGTCAGCCCCAGCGTCGAGCTCGACGAGCTCCGGCGCGGCCAGGAAGTCATGCTCAACGAGGCGCTCAACGTGGTCGAGGCCATGGAATTCGAGCGCGCCGGGGACATCGTCACCCTCAAGGAGATCCTCGAGGACGGCGAGCGCGCCCTGGTGATCGGGCACACGGACGAGGAACGGGTGGTCAGGCTCGCCGAGCCGCTGCTGGACATCACCATCCGCCCCGGCGACGCCCTCCTGCTCGAACCCAGGTCCGGCTACGTCTACGAAGTGGTCCCCAAGAGCGAGGTCGAAGAGCTCGTCCTCGAAGAGGTCCCCGACGTCGACTACACCAAGATCGGCGGCCTCGGCGGCCAGATCGAGATGATCAGGGACGCGGTCGAGCTTCCGTACCTCTACCCGGACCTCTTCAAGGAGCACGAACTGCGGCCTCCGAAGGGCATCCTGCTCTACGGTCCGCCCGGCTGCGGCAAGACGCTGATCGCGAAGGCCGTCGCCAACTCCCTTGCCAAGAAGGTCGCGGAGGTCACCGGCCAGCCCGCCGGTAAGTCCTACTTCCTCAACATCAAGGGCCCGGAACTCCTCAACAAGTACGTCGGCGAGACCGAGCGGCACATCCGCCTCGTCTTCCAGCGTGCCCGTGAGAAGGCGAGCGAGGGCACCCCCGTCATCGTCTTCTTCGACGAGATGGAGTCCCTCTTCCGCACCCGTGGATCCGGAGTCAGCTCGGACGTCGAGAACACGATCGTCCCGCAGCTGCTCGCCGAGATCGACGGTGTGGAGGGCCTGGAGAACGTCATCGTCATCGGCGCCTCGAACCGCGAGGACATGATCGACCCCGCGATCCTGCGGCCCGGCCGGCTCGACGTCAAGATCAAGATCGAGCGTCCGGACGCGGAGGCCGCGAAGGACATCTTCGCGAAGTACCTCACGTCTTCGCTGCCGCTGCACGCCGACGACCTCTCCGAGCACCAGGGCTCGAAGGAGGCCGCCGCCCACGGAATGATCCAGTCCGTGGTCGAGCAGATGTACGCGGAATCCGAGGAGAACCGCTTCCTCGAGGTCACGTACGCCAATGGCGACAAGGAAGTCCTCTACTTCAAGGACTTCAACTCCGGAGCGATGATCCAGAACATCGTGGACCGGGCCAAGAAGATGGCCATCAAGGCCTTCCTCGACCACAACCAGAAGGGCATCCGCGTCTCCCACCTCCTCCAGGCATGCGTGGACGAGTTCAAGGAGAACGAGGACCTGCCCAACACCACCAACCCCGACGACTGGGCCCGGATCTCCGGAAAGAAGGGCGAGCGGATCGTCTTCATCCGCACCCTTGTCACCGGAAAGCAGGGCGCGGACACCGGGCGCTCCATCGACACGGTGGCGAACACCGGTCAGTACCTGTAGATCGCACACCGGCGGGGGGGGGGGGGGGGGGCCCGCACGCCCCCCCGCCGGCGGTTTACAAGACCACAACAAAACTAAAATAAAAACCCCCCCCCCCCCCGGCGGCGCGGCGCGAGGGGGCTGTC
>NZ_JBHWBS010000042.1:7368-46036 GCF_042735655.1 Streptomyces sp. NPDC059567
CCCCGGGGGGGGCGGGGGGGGGTCGCGCACCCCCCCCCCCCCCCCCCCGTCGTATTCCACCTCAGCAAAACAGTGAATCGATCTCCCCACCGGCGCGGAGTCGCTCTAGGCTCGTCGGTACTTGTTGCGCCGCACCCGAAGGGGAGCGCCGCCGGGCAAGGAGGGCCGCATGACCGTACGGCGAGTAATGGGCATCGAAACGGAGTACGGGATCTCCGTTCCGGGCCACCCGAACGCCAATGCCATGCTCACCTCGTCCCAGATCGTCAACGCCTACGCGGCGGCGATGCACCGGGCGCGCCGCGCCCGCTGGGATTTCGAGGAGGAGAATCCGCTGCGGGACGCCCGCGGCTTCGACCTCGCCCGCGAGGCCGCCGACTCCAGCCAGCTCACCGACGAGGACATCGGCCTGGCCAACGTGATCCTCACCAACGGAGCCCGGCTCTACGTGGACCACGCCCACCCGGAATACAGCGCCCCCGAGGTCACCAACCCCCGCGACGCCGTCCTCTGGGACAAGGCCGGCGAGCGGATCATGGCAGAGGCCGCCGAACGGGCCGCCCAGCTCCCCGGTGCCCAGCCCATCCACCTCTACAAGAACAACACCGACAACAAGGGCGCCTCCTACGGCACGCACGAGAACTACCTGATGAAGCGGGAGACCCCCTTCTCGGACATCGTGCGCCACCTGACGCCCTTCTTCGTCTCCCGCCAGGTCGTCACCGGCGCCGGCCGCGTCGGCATCGGCCAGGACGGCCGCGAGCACGGCTTCCAGATCAGCCAGCGCGCCGACTACTTCGAGGTCGAGGTGGGGCTGGAGACGACGCTCAAGCGCCCCATCATCAACACGCGCGACGAGCCGCACGCGGACGCCGAGAAGTACCGCCGGCTCCACGTGATCATCGGCGACGCGAACCTCTCGGAGATCTCCACCTACCTCAAGCTGGGCACCACGGCCCTGGTCCTGTCGATGATCGAGGACTCCTTCATCAACGTGGACCTCGCCGTCGACCAGCCCGTACGCACCCTCCACCAGGTCTCCCACGACCCGACGCTCCAGCACCTGATCACACTGCGCAGCGGCCGGACACTCACCGCCGTCCAGCTCCAGATGGAGTACTTCGAGCTGGCCAGGAAGTACGTGGAGGAGCGGTTCGGCGCCGACGCCGACGAACAGACCAAGGACGTCCTGATCCGCTGGGAGGACACCCTCAACCGGCTCGAGCACGATCCGATGAGCCTGGCCGGCGAGCTGGACTGGATCGCCAAGCGGGAGCTCATGGAGGGCTACCGGCGCCGCGACAACCTGGAGTGGGACGCGGCACGGCTGCACCTCGTGGACCTGCAGTACGCCGACGTACGCCCCGAGAAGGGCCTGTACAACCGTCTGGTGGCCCGTGGGCGCATGAAGCGGCTCCTGGACGAGACCGAGGTCGAAAGGGCCGAGACGAAGCCTCCGGAGGACACCAGGGCCTATTTCCGGGGCCGCTGCCTGGAGCAGTACGCGGACGACGTGGCGGCCGCCTCCTGGGACTCGGTGATCTTCGACCTCCCGGGCCGCGACTCGCTCCAGCGGGTGCCGACCCTGGAGCCCCTGCGAGGCACCAGGAACCACGTGAAGGAGCTGCTGGACCGGTGCAGGACCGCGGAGGAACTGGTCCGCGTCCTCTCGGGCGGCTGAGAGCGTGCCGCCCGGCGCGGCTGAAATGCCCGGGCGCTGGGAATCATGGGACTAGTGCCCGGACGTTGTACCAAACTGCGGGGCCGAAGTCAGACCTGGCTTGTAGGGTCTGATCTTGAGAGACCCAACCGAGCGGGCCGATTCGAGCGGGGTGAGGGATATGGCGACCAAGGACACCGGCGGCGGACAGCAGAAGGCGACGCGTTCCACGGAGGAGGTCGAGGAGGCGACCGCGGAGGAGACCTCCGACCTCAAGGAGCGCCAGGAGAAGCTGAGCGACGACGTCGACTCCGTACTGGACGAGATCGACGACGTGCTTGAGGAGAATGCCGAGGACTTCGTGCGCTCCTTCGTGCAAAAGGGTGGCCAGTAAGGTCGTCTGACCTTCGAACCGAAGGTCGGGGCGGGGTGACCCCAGGCGGTTGCCGGACGGTGCGGGCGAAGCTGCCCGTGCCGTCCGGTCGCAAGCGATGTGCCGGGAACCAGTGCGGCGGGCTGCCCCCGAAGTCCATGTGGATCACCGTCACAAGACGGGTAGGGTCCGTGGCGTACTGTGCTTCAACTGCAATTCGGCCATCGGCAAGTTGGGAGACGATCCCGACACTCTGCGTCGGGCCAACTCATCTCTGGAGGGACACGCGTGGAAGCCAACACTCGTAGCACCGGGCGTCTACCAGCTGCCTTCCTGACGCCGGGCTCGTCCTCGTTCATGGACTTCCTGTCCGACCACTCGCCGCAGATGCTGCCGGGCAACCGGAAGCTGCCCGAGGGGGTCGTCGAGGCGCCGCACGGCACCACCATCGTCGCCGCGACCTTCCCCGGTGGCGTGGTGCTCGCCGTTGACCGGCGAGCGACCATGGGGAACATGATCGCGCAGCGCGACATCGAGAAGGTGTTCCCGGCCGACGAGTTCTCGGCCGTGGGCATCGCCGGCACCGCCGGTCTCGCCGTGGAGATGGTCAAGCTCTTCCAGCTGGAGCTGGAGCACTTCGAGAAGGTGGAGGGGGCGACCCTCTCCCTGGAGGGCAAGGCGAACCGCCTGTCCACCATGATCCGCGGCAATCTGGGGATGGCCATGCAGGGCCTCGCCGTCGTGCCGCTCTTCGCCGGCTGGGACGAGGGCAAGGAGAAGGGCCGGATCTTCTCCTACGACGTGACCGGCGGCCGCTCCGAGGAGCACGGCTTCGCCGCCACCGGTTCCGGTTCGATCTTCGCCCGCGGCTCCATGAAGAAGCTCTTCCGCCCCGACCTGACGGAGGAGCAGGCCACCACGCTGGTCGTGCAGGCCCTGTACGACGCCGCCGACGACGACTCGGCGACCGGCGGCCCGGACCTGTACCGCCACATCTACCCCATCGTCACCGTCATCACCGACGAGGGCTTCCGCAGGCTCACCGACGAAGAGTCCCAGGAGCTCGCCCGCTCGATCACCGATCGGCGCCTGGAGCAGCCCGACGGTCCCCGCGCGGCCCTGCTCTGATCACTCGTCGTCAGTTGAACCCAGAAGAAAGGGACGGGTAGCCGGTGTCGACTCCGTTCTACGTCTCACCCCAGCAGGCCATGGCCGACCGGGCGGAGTACGCCCGCAAGGGCATCGCCCGCGGCCGCAGTCTGGTCGTCCTTCAGTACACCGACGGCATCGTGTTCGTCGGCGAGAACCCGTCCCGCGCGCTGCACAAGTTCAGCGAGATCTACGACCGGATCGGTTTCGCCGCGGCCGGAAAGTACAACGAGTACGAGAACCTGCGGATCGGCGGCGTCCGCTACGCCGACCTGCGGGGTTACACCTACGACCGGGACGATGTGACGGCCCGGGGCCTGGCGAACGTGTACGCCCAGACGCTGGGCACGATCTTCTCCAGCGCCGGGGAGAAGCCGTACGAGGTCGAGCTGGTCGTCGCCGAGGTCGGTGCGGAGCCCGAGGGCGACCAGATCTACCGCCTGCCGCACGACGGCTCGATCGTGGACGAGCACGGTTCGGTCGCCGTCGGCGGAAACGCGGAGCAGATCAGCAGCTTCCTCGACCAGCGGCACCGCGACGGCATGTCGCTCGCCGAGGCGCTGAAGCTGGCCGTGCAGGCGCTGTCGCGGGACACCAACGGCAGCGAGCGGGAGATCCCCGCGGAGCGGCTGGAGGTGGCGGTCCTGGACCGTACGCGCCCGCAGCAGCGCAAGTTCAAGCGGATCCTCGGGCGTCAGCTGGTCCGTCTGCTGGAGGCGGACAACGCGGCGATCGCGAAGACGGACGAGCCGTCGGACGACATTCTGGACGACTTGGACGACATGGAGGACTAGATCCCTCCGCCCGCTCGATGGCCCCGGTCCGCTTCGGCGGGCCGGGGCTTCGTCGTGCTCAGGCAGGGACCGGGCCGGAGGAGCCGCGGGGCATCAGGGTGACCGGGAGGTCGCCGGCCGCGGGGGTCTCGCCCGCCAGGACGGCGAGGAGGGCGGCCATGCCGCGTTCGCCGACGCGTTCGGCGGGCAGGCGGACGGTGGTGAGTTCCGGTTCGACGGCGGTGGCCAGGGCCAGGTCGTCGAAGCCGGTGACGGAGACGTCCTCGGGGACGCGCAGGCCGAGCCGGCGCACGGCCTTGCAGGCGCCGGCGGCGAGGATGTCGTCGTCGCAGACGAGGGCGGTGGGCCGCGGGCCGGGGCCGGTGAGGGCGCGTTCGGCGGCGGCACGGGCGCCGTCCACGTCGAGGGGCGCGCGCACGGTGCGTACCGAGGCTTCGCGCAGCGCGTCGGCGAGGGCGGCTGCCCGTACGTCGAAGGTCCAGGACGGCACGGCCGAGGCGAGGTGGACGAAGCGGCGGTGGCCGAGGGCCAGGAGGTGGCCGGTGACCTGGCGCATCCCGTCCGCGATGTCGAGGTTGACGTGGGCGGCGGCGCCGGTGTCGGAGGGGTCGCTGTCGAGCATGACCAGCGGCAGGTCGGTGCCGTGGAACGCCTTGAGCGCGTCGGCGGCCATGGAGGAGGCGATCACTCCGTCGAGCGCGGCGCGGGCGGAGGCGAAAGGGTCCTTCGCCGGGCCGACGCCGTCGGGGGAGGGGTAGAGGACGACACCGAAGCCGTGCCGGGCGGCGACGGTGGCCGCGCCGGTGTAGACGCGGGCGAAGAACTCGTTGGTGAGCGCGGGGACGACGAGGAGCGCGGTCCTGGTGTGCCCGAGGCGGAGGTTGCGGGCGGCGAGATTCGGCCGGTAGCCGAGACCTCGGGCGGCCTCCCGTACGGCCTGCGCGGTGCGCTCGGAGACGCGACCGCGCCATTTGTCGCCGAGCACGAGCGAGACGGTGGCCTGGGACACTCCGGCGGCCCTGGCGACGTCCCGGCTGGTGGGCCGCGCTGCGCTGGGGGGTTCCGGGGTCTGCACTCGTTGCCTCCGCGAGGGATGGTCGCCGCCCGCGGGGTGGACCCGCGGGATGCCGCCATGGTACGTATGACCCTGGAAGTTATACGTAAAACCTCAGGGCGGGGCACTGGGGGAGAGGAGACGGACATGGCCGGCGAGGCCAAGGAGAGCAGCGGCTATCTCGACATCCTCAGGGCTCCGCATGCCCTGAGGCTGCTCACCGGCACCCTGGTCGGCCGGCTCCCGAACGGCACGGGGCCCATCGCCATCGTGCTCTTCACCCGGGCGGAGGGCGGCAGCTACAGCCTGGCCGGCGGGCTCACCGCCGCGTACGGCGTCGCCACCGCCGTCGGACAGCCCCTGCTCGGGCGGGCCGTCGATCTCAAGGGCCAGCCGCGTGTCCAGCTGCCCGCCGCGATCGTCTCGGCCCTCGGCATGATCGTCCTGGCCGTGGCCGGAATCAGCCCCCTCGTCCTCGCCTACGCGGCCGTCGTCGTCGCCGGGCTCTTCACCCCGCCCCTCGAAGGCGGACTGCGTGCCCTGTGGCCCAGCGTGCTCGGCCGCGAGGACCGGGTCCACCGGGCCTACGCCATGGACGCCGTCGCCCAGGAGGTCATGTTCACGGTCGGACCGTTGCTGGTGACCCTCCTGGTCGCCCTCTGGTCGCCGGCCGCGGCGCTCCTCGTCATCAACGTCCTCGGCATCCTCGGCGCGCTCTCCGTCGTCCTGTCCGAGCCCTCGCGCGCGTGGCGCTCGGAGCCCCGCGAGGCCCACTGGCTCGGCGCCCTGCGCTCGCCCGGCCTGCTGGCCCTCCTCGGCTCGTTCTTCTTCGTCGGGCTCGCCCTCGGCTCCATCACCGTCGCGGGCCTCGCCTACGCCGACGACCAGGGCAACGAATCGGCGTACGGCTGGCTGATGGCCGCGCTCGGCCTCGGCGCGCTGATCGGCGGCGTCCTCTACGGCGCCCGGCGCTGGGCAGGAGCCCCCGAGCGACGGCTGCGGGTCATCATCGGGCTCCTCGCCCTCGGCTACCTGCCGCTCATGCTGACGCCCGGTGTCGGGCCGATGACGGCCCTCGCCGCGCTCTCCGGCGTCTTCCTCGCCCCGGCCCTCGCCTGTGGCTTCATCGTCGTCGACCGGCATGCGCCCAGCGGCACCGTCACGGAGGCCTTCTCCTGGCTCGTCACCACCTTCGGTGTGGGGGCGGCCCTCGGCTCGGCCGTCGCGGGGCCGGCCGTCGAACTCGCCGGAACCACCGCGGGCTTCGGCGTCGCCGGAGCCGGTGGCTTCGTGGCCCTCCTCGTCCTCCTGGCCACCGGGCGGGTCCTCGCCGCCCCCGGCCGCAGTGTGCGACACGCCGTCAGCGGGGGCACCGGGAGCAGCGGACACACCGAAAAGAACGAGCACTCATCGGAAAATGATCGAAACGGGGCTGTCGAACCCGGTTTCAGCTCAGGCCATCAGGCGTAATGTTCAGACATGGACCGCCGCATTTTCGGGCTGGAGAACGAGTACGGCGTCACGTGCACGTTCAGGGGACAGCGCCGACTGTCTCCTGACGAAGTGGCGCGCTACCTCTTCCGCCGTGTTGTGTCATGGGGCCGCAGCAGCAATGTCTTCCTGCGGAACGGCGCCCGCCTGTACCTCGACGTGGGTTCGCATCCGGAATACGCAACACCCGAATGCGACAACGTGACCGAACTGGTCACGCACGACAAGGCGGGCGAACGCATTCTCGAAGGCCTGCTCGTCGACGCCGAACGCCGCCTGCACGAGGAGGGAATCGCCGGCGACGTCTATCTCTTCAAGAACAACACCGACTCGGCGGGAAACTCCTACGGCTGTCACGAGAACTATCTCGTCGCCCGCCACGGAGAGTTCTCCCGGCTCGCGGACATCCTCATTCCCTTCCTCGTCACCCGACAGCTCATCTGCGGCGCCGGAAAGGTGCTCCAGACCCCGCGTGGCGCGGTCTACTGCGTCTCCCAGCGGGCCGAGCACATCTGGGAGGGCGTCAGTTCCGCGACGACCCGTTCCCGACCCATCATCAACACCCGTGACGAGCCGCACGCGGACGCCGAGCGCTACCGCCGGCTGCACGTCATCGTCGGCGACTCGAACATGTCCGAGACGACCATGCTGCTCAAGGTCGGCGCGACCGACCTCGTGCTCCGCATGATCGAGGCGGGCACCGTGATGCGCGACCTGACCCTGGAGAACCCGATCCGGGCCATCCGCGAGGTCAGCCACGACATCACCGGCCAGCGCAAGGTCCGCCTCGCCAGCGGCCGTGAGGCCTCCGCCCTGGAGGTCCAGCGCGAGTACTACGAGAAGGCCGCCGACTTCGTCGACCGCCGCGGCATCCGTACGGGCACGGTCGCCCAGGTCCTGGAGCTGTGGGGCCGCACGCTGGACGCCATCGAGGCCGAGGACCTCGACCGCATCGGCACCGAGATCGACTGGGTCATGAAGTACAAGCTCATCGAGCGGTACCGGGCGAAGAACAACATGACCATGTCGCACCCCCGGGTCGCCCAGATAGACCTCGCGTACCACGACATCCATCGCCGCCGCGGGCTCTACTACCTCCTGGAGAGGAAGGGCCAGGCGGCCCGGATCTGCAACGACCTGAAGATCTTCGAGGGCAAGTCGGTGCCCCCGCAGACCACCAGGGCGCGGCTGCGCGGCGACTTCATCCGCCGCGCGCAGGAGCAGCGGCGGGACTTCACCGTCGACTGGGTCCACCTCAAGCTCAACGACCAGGCGCAGCGCACCGTGTTGTGCAAGGACCCCTTCCGGTCGGTCGACGACCGGGTGGAAAAGCTGATCGCCGGAATGTAGGACATCGCTGTACGAAGTGCCAGGGCCCCGTGCGTTTCGCGTGCGGGGCCCTTGGCCTGCCCAGAGGGTCCCCTAGAGTGTCGGACAACTACTGTGCCGTCTGAGATCTGAGGAACACGTGCGCCGACTTGCCGGCCTACTGGTCGTCCCGCTGCTGCTGCTCTCGACAGCGGCCTGCGGCAGCGATGACAAGGGCTCCGATAACGCCTCGATGAAGAACGGACTGCCCGCCATCACCGCGGGTGAGAAGTTCGGGGAGAAGCCCACTCTCGCGAAGGGGGAGGGCGATCCGCCGAAGGAGCTCAAGGTCAATGTGATCAGCGAGGGTGACGGCCCCGTCACGAAGAAGGGTGACGCGCTCCAGGTGAACTACCTGGGTCAGGCCTGGGACTCGACGACGCCCTTCGACAACAGCTTCGACCGGGGCCAGCCCTTCGAGCTGACCCTGGGCGCCGGTCAGGTCATCAAGGGCTGGGACCAGGGCCTGGAGGGCCAGAAGGTCGGCAGCCGCGTCGAGATCGGCATCCCGCCGGAGCTCGGTTACGGCGCGCAAGGGCAGGGCGACATCAAGCCCAACGCCACCCTCGTCTTCGTCGTGGACATCTTGAAGGCCACCACGGTCCCCAAGTCCGCCGAGGGCACCGTGGTCGCCCAGGAGAACAAGGACCTGCCGAAGGTGGGTACGAACACCGACGGCAAGGCTCCCTCGCTGACCGTCCCGAAGGTCGACCCGCCGACCAAGCTCGTCTCCAACTACGTGCTGGAGTCCAAGGGCGAGGTCGTCAAGGCCACCGACACGGTCGTCGTGAACTACGTCGCGGCGCTGTGGAAGGACGGCAAGGTCTTCGACTCGACGTACGCGACGGGCAAGACCGCGAACTTCCCGCTCGACCAGCTGACGCTCAAGGGCCTGAAGAACGGCATCACCGGCAAGAAGGTCGGCAGCCGCATCCTGATCGTCGCCCCGCCGTCCGAGGCCTTCGGCGACCAGGAGCAGCAGGGGATCCCGAAGGGCTCCACGCTGGTGTTCGCCCTCGACATCCTGGCGAAGATGTAAGACTGTCCCGGTCGCGTAGTTCATCGTTTGCGCGGTTCATCAGTTTGAGGAGCACACTGCAGTGAGCATCGAGAAGCCCGAGGTCGACTTCCCGGGCGGCGAGCCGCCGGCCGACCTGGAGATCAAGGACATCTGGGAGGGCGACGGCCCCGAGGCCAAGGCGGGCGCCACGGTCTCCGTCCACTACGTGGGCGTCTCCTTCTCCACCGGCGAGGAGTTCGATTCCTCGTGGAACCGTGGCACTCCGCTGCAGTTCCAGCTCGGTGTCGGCCAGGTCATCGCCGGTTGGGACAAGGGCGTGCAGGGCATGAAGGTCGGCGGCCGCCGCCAGCTGATCATCCCCGCCCACCTCGCCTACGGCGACCGTGGCGCCGGCGGCAAGATCGCCCCGGGCGAGACCCTGATCTTCGTCTGCGACCTGGTCGCCGTCTGATCGGTCACGTCACGACCTGAAACGGTCACTCAAGGGTCCCCGTCGTACGGCGGGGACCCTCGGCTTTTGTCACGACACCCCGGGGCGGTACGGTCGGTTGTCCGAGAAGTCAATCCGGCAGAAGAGGTGCAGGGCGTCGATGGCGATTGCCAAGGCCGAGCGGCTGATGAATCTGGCCCTCTGTCTGCTCGGGACACGCCGGCCGCTCTCCAAGCGTGAGCTGCGGGACTCGATCGAGGCCTACGTCGAGGCCGTCAGGCCGGGCAGCGGCGGCGCCGGTGGCGACGACGCCTTCAACCGGATGTTCGAGCGCGACAAGGACGATCTGCGCGAGCTCGGCCTGGTCATCGAGACCGTCGAGAACATCGAGGGCGAGATCGGCTATCTGGCCCGCCGCGACTCCAACCGGCTCCCGCCGATCACGCTCGACGCCGAGGAGGCCGCGGCGCTCGGCCTCGCCGCGAAGGTGTGGCAGCAGGCCCGCCTCGCCGGAGCGGCCAGCGGGGCCCTGCAGAAGCTGCGCGCGGCAGGGATGCCCGAGGCCGAGGACTCATACGACGCCCAGCACAGCGCCCTCGAGCCCCGCATCCCCGTCCACGAGACGTCCTTCGAGCCTCTGATGCTGGCTTGCCGCGACCGGCGCCCGGTCGTCTTCGACTACCGCAAGGCGACGGCGGCACGCCCGGAGACCCGCCAGGTCGAGCCGTGGACCCTGGAGTGCTGGCGCGGCCACTGGTACCTGGCCGGCTGGGACCGCGACCGCGGCGCCGAGCGCGTCTTCCGCCTCTCCCGTATCACCGGCAGGGTCCGCTCGCGCGCCGGCGCCTTCACCGCGCCGGTGCCCGATGTCGTCACCGTCCGCGAGACCGTCGAGCGCTGGGCCGGCGAGATCGCGACCCGCTCCGCCCGGATCAGGCTGCGCACCGGCTGCGGCTATCCGCTGCGCGCCAGGGCCCAGTCCGTACGGGAAGGTACGGACGGCTGGGACGAGCTGGAGATTCCGTACGGACACGGTCTGGACGCCTGGCTGGTGGAGTTCGGCCCCGATGTCGTGGTGCTCGAACCCGCGGACCTGCGGGCCGATGTGGTGGACCGGCTGCGTGCCGTGGCCAAGGGCTGAAGGGGGAGACGTACAGCATGGCTGCGAACGCGATCGACCAGACGAGGCGGATGCTCTCCCTCGTCACCTACCTCCGGGAACGGCCCGGCGCGCATGTCGCCGATGTGGCCCGCGCCTTCGGGATCACCGAGGACGAGCTGATCTCCGACCTCGATGTGCTGCCCATGTGCGGTACGAGCTTCCGCGGCGGCGACCTCCTGGACATCGACACCGACGGCGACCGCATCTGGTGGCACAACCCGGACGACGTCGCCGAGCCGCTGCGGCTCGCGGCCGACGAGGCGACGGCCCTGCTGGTCGCGGCGCGCGCCGTGGCCACGCTGCCCGGTCTGCGGGAGAGCGACCGCGAGGCGCTGCTGCGGGCCACCGCCAAGCTGGAGACGGCTGCCGGTGAGGCGGCCGGGGCCAGCTCCCGGCTCTCGGTCACCTTCGAGTCCGAGGGCGGAGTCTTCGCCGAGGTGGACCGGGCGATCTCGGAGCGCCGTCGGCTCTGGGTGCGCTACTACTCGCCCGCCCGTGACGAGCTGACCGAGCGCGAGGTGGATCCGATCCGGCTCTTCGCCGTCGGCCACACGTACATGGAGGCGTGGTGCCGGCTCTCCGAGGCGCGCCGCACCTTCCGGCTCGACCGGGTCGCCGAGATCCGGATCCTCGACGAGCAGTCCGCTCCGCCCGAGATCGAGCTGCGGGACCTGTCGGAGGGGCTGGTCCAGCCGTCCGCCGAGGACCCGGAGGTCGTGGTCGAGGTGGGTCCCGGCGGCCGCTGGGTCGCCGAGTACTACCCGCACGACCGGGCCGACGAGCTGCCCGACGGGGGACTGCGCATCACCCTGCGGACGCCCGCCCCCGCCTCGCTGCGGCGCCTCGCGCTGCGGCTCGGCAGCGACGGACGGATCGTCTCGCCCCAGGACCTCGCCGACAGCGCCCGGGAGGCGGCCACGGCCGCCCTCGCCGCCTACGACGGCCAGAAGTGACTCGGCGGGTCGGGAGCGGCTCAAGGGGAATGTGACATTCCCCGCCGAGTCGACGCTGTTGCCTGTGGAGCCGATGGATTCGCGAGAGCGCGGGAACCGAGAGGGATGAGGGAAATGTCCGTGATGCACGGAATGACGGCGTCAATCGCACCGGTCTTCTTCAAAGCGGCCTGCCCCGACTGCCGCGCCCGCTTCGAACTCTCCGCGAGCGCGCTGCGCCTCGCGATCGGCGCCAGCCGCCGTACCACGTTCTACTCCTTCACCTGCCCGGAGTGCGGCAGCTCCGTCCGCAAGCCCGCCGGCGAACGGATCGTCGAACTCCTCACCGGCGGCGGCGTCCGCACGCTGCGCCTGCACTCCACCGTCTGACGCCCCGTCCGACGCTCCCACCACCCCGCAACGTCTAGGCTCGGCACATGTTCTGGCCCATGCTCGCCATCGCACTCGGATTCCTCGGCATCGCCGTCCTCGGCGTCCTCGGCATCAAGGTCTTCATCGAGGCCCAGCGGCTCGGCCGTCAGGTGGCCCGGACCACCGAGCGCATCAATCGCGCCGCCGAGGATCTCGAGAGTGCCGCGGGGCAGCTGGCCCGCACCGGCGAGGCGCTGCGCTGAACCCGTGCCGTAGGCTGCCCACGGCGGCCCGGAAGGGGATGCGTGGGCCGCAATCGCGAGTATGCACAGGCATTGCCCTGCGTTTACTCCTGCGGGTTACGATCGCAGACAGCGCGGTGGCCGGACGCATGTCCGACCCGCCGGGCACGCACACCATGTCGCCTCGGTGAAGAAGGTAAACAGCTATGGGTAGGCTCGGCCCCACCGAGATCATTCTCATCCTCGTCGTCATCATCCTGCTGTTCGGCGCCAAGAAGCTCCCCGACATGGCCCGTTCGCTGGGCAAGTCCGCCCGCATCCTCAAGAGCGAGGCCAAGGCGATGAAGTCGGACGACCAGCAGAGCGCCCCTGCCGACCCGCCGACCCCCGGCACCCCGGACCAGGCCGCCGCCCCGCGCACCATCCAGGCCGCGCCCGGCGACGTGACCAGCTCGCGTCCCGTCACCGAGCCGTCGGACACCACCAAGCGCTGACCCGGTCCGCCGCGGCCGCCGCACCGAGCGGCGGCTGCCGCACGAGATGAGGACGTGGGTTGCTCAAGTCTGCCCGCAAGCAGGAGAAGGACCCCGAGGGCCGGATGCCCCTCGTGGAGCACCTGCGTGAACTTCGCAACCGCATGGCGAAGGGCCTCCTGGCCATCGCCGCGGTCACCGTCGTGGCCCTCGTGTACAGCGAGGAGCTCATGCAGTTCCTGACGAAGTCCGTGCCCAAGTGCGGACCCGGCGTCACGAGCGACGGTGGAAACTGCGCGATCGTCTCCTTCAACACGCTGATCGCGCCGTTCAGCACGACGATCCAGGTCAGCCTCGTGACCGGCCTCGTCGTCGCCAGCCCGATCTGGCTGTACCAGCTCTGGGCCTTCATCGCGCCCGGCCTGCACAAGAGCGAGAAGAAGTACACCTACGCCTTCGTCGGCGCCGCGGTCCCGCTGTTCACCGCAGGCGCCTACCTCGCGTACCTCATCCTCCCCATCAGCGTGAAGGTCCTCATCAGCCTCACGCCCGGCGGATCGGCGAACATCCTCTCCCTCGGTGACGTCCTCGACTTCACCCTGCGCATGGTGCTCGTCTTCGGCCTCGCCTTCGAGCTCCCGCTCGTCCTCGTGATGCTGAACCTCACCGGAGTCCTCACCGGTCGCCGGATGGCCGGCTGGTGGCGCGGCGTGATCATGGGCGTCTTCGTCTTCGGCGCCGTCATCACCCCCACCACCGACCCCGTCGGAATGATCGCGCTGGCCGGACCGATCACCATCCTGTACTTCGGAGCCGTCGGCTTCTCGCTCGTCAACGACCGACGCCGGGCCCGCAACAACCCCGACGCCGAACTCGACGACGACGAGGCATCCAGCCTGGACCTCACCCCGGAGAGCGTCGAAGCCGTCGAGCCCGTCGGAGCCACCCGCGCCCTGCCCGAGCAGGCCAGTGGCGAGGCCGACGGCGGCAGGTCGTCCCGGCCCGGCGGTTACGACGACATCACCTGACCTGTAGGGTCCTCCCCCAGACTCCGTCCGGGGGGACACCCATGACCAGCGAGATCACCCTTCTCGTCAATCCCACCGCGGGACGCGGCCGGGGCGCGCACGCCGCGCAGCCGGCCGCCGACGCCCTCAGGGACGCCGGATTCTCCGTCCGCACCGTCCTCGGTGCCGACGCCGACGACACCCTGAAGTGGGCCCGGGACGCCGTCGCCGGCGGGACCGGAGCACTCGTCGCCGTCGGCGGCGACGGCATGATCTCGCTCGCCCTCCAGGCCCTCGCCGGCACCCGGACCCCGCTCGGCGTGGTCGCCGTCGGCACCGGAAACGACTTCGCCCGCAGCCTCGGCCTGCCCGTACGCGACCCCGGGGCCGCCGGCCGGCTCGCCGCCGATCTGCTCAAGACCGGCGGCGGACGCGACATCGACCTCGGCAGGGTCGGCGACCGCTGGTTCGGCACCGTCCTCGCCTCCGGCTTCGACTCCCGCGTCAACGATCGCGGCAACCGTATGAAGCTGCCGGCCGGCCGCTTCACGTACGACCTCGCCATCGTCGCCGAGCTCGCCTCGTTCCGGCCGGTCCCGTACCGCCTCACCTTCGACGACGGCACCGAGCGCCAGGTCGACGCCACCCTCGTCGCCGTCGGGAACGGCACCTCGTACGGCGGGGGCATGCGGATCTGCCCGGACGCGCACATGGACGACGGCCTCTTCGACGTCACGGTCGTCGGCGACTGCTCCCGTACGACCCTGATCAAGGTCTTTCCCCGGGTCTACCGCGGCACCCACCTCGACCACCCCAAGGTCACCGTCCACCGCGTCCGCGCCGTCACTCTGGACGCCCCCGGCACCACCGGCTACGCGGACGGCGAGCCGCTCGGAGCGCTGCCGCTGACCGCCGAATGCGTCCCCGGAGCGCTGCGCGTCCTGGCGCCCTGACGGGCGTCCCGCGGATCCGATCGGCCCGTGCGGGGCGGCCCGCCGGAGCGTGGAATCGGTCCGTCATTAAAGATCGCGTCAGTGTCAGAGGTGACGGGTAGGCTCGACAGCAAGATGACAGAGGACCTCACACCAGCCGAAGCGTACGCAGCTGCCCGGGCCCGCAATGCCGAGCAGGCCACGGCGCTGGCCCCCTTCCGCGAGATGTACGAGTTCGGTCTGGACCCCTTCCAGATCGAGGCCTGCCAGGCCCTCGAGGCGGGCAAAGGCGTGCTCGTCGCCGCCCCCACGGGCTCGGGCAAGACCATCGTCGGCGAGTTCGCCGTCCACCTCGCCCTCCTCCAAGGGCGCAAGTGCTTCTACACGACACCCATCAAGGCGCTGTCGAACCAGAAGTACGCCGACCTCGTCAAGCGGTACGGACCCGGCAAGGTCGGCCTGCTCACCGGCGACAACAGTGTCAACGGCGACGCCCCGATCATCGTCATGACCACCGAGGTCCTCCGCAACATGCTGTACGCGGGATCCCAGGCCCTCAGCGGCCTCGGCTACGTCGTCATGGACGAGGTGCACTACCTCTCGGACCGCTTCCGCGGTGCCGTCTGGGAGGAAGTGATCATCCACCTCCCCGAGTCGGTGACCCTGGTCTCACTCTCCGCGACCGTCTCCAACGCGGAGGAGTTCGGCGACTGGCTCGACACCGTCCGAGGCGACACGGAGGTCATCGTCTCCGAGAGCCGCCCCGTGCCGCTCTGGCAGCACGTGCTGGCCGGCCGCCGGATGTACGACCTCTTCGAGGAGGAGACCGACCACGGCGGCCGCGGCGCGTCCCGCCGCGAGGTCAACCCCGACCTGCTGCGCCTGGCCCGCACCGAGAACTCCCGTACGTACAACCCGCGCGAGCGCCGCCGCGGCAAGATGATCCGCGAGGCCGACCGCGAGCGCGAGCGCCGTCAGCGCTCCCGCATCTGGACGCCCGGACGCCCCGAGGTCATCGAGCGGCTCGACGCCGAGGGGCTCCTGCCCGCCATCACCTTCATCTTCAGCCGGGCCGGCTGCGAGGCCGCCGTCCAGCAGTGCCTGTACGCGGGCCTCCGGCTCAACGACGACGAGGCCCGCCACAGGGTCCGCGAGATCGTCGAGGAGCGCACCGCCTCCATCCCCTCCGAAGACCTCCACGTCCTCGGGTACTACGAGTGGCTGGAGGGCCTGGAGCGCGGCATCGCCGCTCACCACGCCGGAATGCTGCCCACGTTCAAGGAAGTCGTCGAGGAGCTCTTCGTGCGCGGCCTGGTCAAGGCCGTCTTCGCCACGGAGACCCTCGCGCTGGGCATCAACATGCCCGCCCGTTCGGTGGTCCTGGAGAAGCTCGTCAAGTGGAACGGCGAGCAGCACGCCGACATCACCCCCGGCGAGTACACGCAGCTCACCGGACGCGCCGGGCGCCGTGGCATCGACGTCGAGGGCCACGCCGTCGTCCTGTGGCAGCGCGGCCTCGACCCCGGCCACCTCGCCGGACTCGCCGGCACGCGCACGTACCCGCTGCGCTCCAGCTTCAAGCCGTCGTACAACATGGCCGTCAACCTGGTCGACCAGTTCGGACGCCACCGCTCCCGCGAGCTGCTCGAGACCTCCTTCGCGCAGTTCCAGGCCGACCGGTCCGTCGTCGGCATCTCCCGCCAGGTCCAGAAGAACGAAGAGGGCCTCGAGGGCTACCGGGAGGGCATGACCTGCCACCTCGGGGACTTCGAGGAGTACGCGCGGCTGCGCCGCGACCTCAAGGACCGCGAGACCGAACTGGCCAAGCAGGGCGCCGCACAGCGCCGTGCCCAGGCCGCCGCCTCCCTGGAGAAGCTCAAGCCCGGCGACATCATCCACGTCCCCACGGGCAAGTTCGCCGGTCTCGCCCTCGTCCTCGACCCCGGCATCCCCGCCGGGCGGACCAACGGCCACCGCGGCTTCGAGCACCACGACGGGCCCCGCCCGCTCGTGCTCACCGCGGAGCGGCAGGTCAAGCGGCTGGCCTCGATCGACTTCCCGATCCCGGTCGAGGCCATGGAGCGCATGAGGATCCCCAAGTCCTTCAACCCGCGCTCCCCGCAGTCCCGGCGGGACCTCGCCTCCGCCCTGCGTACCAAGGCCGGGCACCTCAACCCGGAGCGGCACCGCAGGGAGCGCTCGGCCGCCGCCGACGACCGCGAGATCAACCGGCTGCGCACCGAGCTGCGTGCCCACCCCTGCCACGGCTGCGACGAACGCGAGGACCACGCCCGCTGGGCCGAGCGCTACCACCGGCTGCAGCGCGACACCCGGCAGCTGGAACGGCGCATCGAGGGCCGCACCAACACCATCGCCCGCACCTTCGACCGGATCGTCGCGCTCCTCACCGAGCTCGACTACCTCCGTGGCGACGACGTCACCGACAACGGCAAGCGGCTCGCGAGGCTCTACGGCGAACTCGACCTGCTGGCCAGCGAATGCCTGCGCGACGGTGTCTGGGAGGGGCTGACCCCGCCCGAACTGGCCGCCTGCGTCTCCGCGTTGGTGTACGAGGCGCGGCAGTCCGACGACGCCGTGCCGCCGAAGCTCCCCACGGGGAACGCGAAGGCCGCGCTGGGCGAGATGGTGCGGATCTGGGGGCGGCTCGACGCCCTGGAGGAAGAGTTCAAGATCAACCAGGCGGAAGGGGTCGGCCAGCGCGAACCCGACCTCGGCTTCGCCTGGGCCGCCTACCAGTGGGCCTCCGACAAGGGGCTCGACGAGGTCCTGCGCGAGGCCGAGATGCCCGCCGGCGACTTCGTCCGCTGGTGCAAGCAGGTCATCGACGTCCTCGGACAGATCGCGGCCGCGGCGCCGAAGGAGAACAGCACCGTCGCCAAGAACGCCCGCAAGGCCGTGGAGTCGCTGCTGAGGGGCGTCGTCGCCTACAGCTCGGTGGGCTGACGGTCGTCCGAAGGAGCGTGCAGGGGCCCGTGGTTGATGCCACGGGCCCTTGGCGTTCGCGGGCTTCCTTCTCGGTGTCGCGGGCTTCCTCCTCGGTGTCGCGGTATTCGTCCGACAGGGGCCGGGTTGTCCACAGGGGCGTCACGGGGGCGTTGTCCACAGGGGTGGCGGAGTGTCAGGCCTCTCCGATTCCATGGACTCACACACCGGGCAACATCGCTGGGAGGGGACCCACGTGACCACGCAAGCCGGTTCGGCCGCCGTCGAGGAGACGGCCGGCGGACAGAAGATCGTGCCGGGGCCACGGGGCGTACCACTGCTCGGGAACCTGCCGGAGTTCGGCAAGGACCCGCTCGCCTTCTTCGAGCGGCTGCGTGAGCGCGGAGACTTCGTCAGCTGGCGCTTCGGGCAGGGCCCCGCCCTCTTCATCGCCCACCCCGACGCCATCGGTGAACTCCTCACCGAGATCGAGCGCACCTTCGACCAGCCCGACCTCGGCATCGCCTTCCGCACCCTGCTCGGCAACGGAGTGGTCGTCGCCAAGGGCGCCGACTGGCGACGCAAGCGCTCCCTCGTCCAGCCCTCCGTCCGGCCCAAGCAGGTGCGGTCCTACGCCGCCACCATGGCCGAGTGCGCGATCGCCCTGGCCGACCGGTGGAGCGACGGACAGCGCATCGACATCAAGAAGGAGATGGCCGCCCTCACCCAACTCATCGCCGTCCGCACCATCTTCGGCGTCGACACCGCCGCCGACGCCGAAGCCATCGGCCGCGCGATGGACGTCGCGCAGAAGGAGATAGGCGCCGAGTTCAGCGGCATCGGCGCACTGCTGCCCGACTGGGTGCCGACACCGGGACGCGCGCGCATCAAGCGCGCCACCGCGGTGATCGACGCCGAGGTCTCCCGCGTCGTCGCCCGCCACCGCGACGGCGACACCGAGCGGCCCGATCTGCTCAGCCGGCTCCTCGCCGCGCAGGACGAGACCGGCGCCCGCCTCTCCGACCAGGAGATCCGCGACGAGACCGTCACGCTCTACATCGGCGGACACGAGACCACGAGCTCGACCCTCGTCTGGGCATGGAACCTGCTCTCCCACAACCCCCGCGTGCGCGAGGCGCTCGCCGAAGAGCTGGACCGGGTCCTCGGCGACCGTGAACCCGGCTTCGACGACTACGCGCAACTGACCTACACCCAGGCCGTCGTGAAGGAGACCCTGCGGCTCTACCCCACCATCTGGCTCCTCACCGGCATCGCCAAGGAGGGAGCGACCCTCGGTGGAATGGCGATACCTCCCGGGACACGGGTATGGAGCAGCCAGTGGGCCACCCACCGGGACGGCCGCTGGTTCACCGACCCCGAGGAGTTCCGTCCCGAGCGCTGGGGAGCGGCGGGCACGCCCGCCGAGGACATACCCGAGTACGCCTGGTTCCCGTTCGGCGGAGGGCCGCGCGTCTGCCTCGGAACGCGGTTCGCGATGGTCGAGGCCGTCCTGATCCTCGCCGTTCTCGCCCGGCGGTTCCGTCTCGACCTCGACCACCCCGGGGAGATACGCCCCGTACCGAGTCTGACGCTCCAGCCGGACCGGGAGGTCCTCGCCACGGTCCGCACCCGCGGCTGAGGAATGATTCCGGCATGAAGATCACGGCTCGTGGACTCAACCGCTCCACGTTGGCACGGCAGTTGCTGCTGCGGCGCGAGAAGCTCGGCGCGGCCGAAGCGGTACGACGGGTGGTCGCGCTCCAGGCCCAGCAGCCCGCGTCGCCGTATCTCGCGCTGTGGAACAGGACCGCCGCGTTCGACCCGGCCGACCTCGACGGCGCCTTCGCCGACGGGACGGTCGTGAAGTCGACACTGATGCGGATCACCCTGCACGCGGTGCATGCGGACGACTACCGGCCTTTCCGGGAGGCCGTGCATCCGCTGCTGAGGGCCGGGAGGCTCGGCGACCGGTTCACGGCGTCGGGTCTGACACCGGCGGACGCCGACGTGCTCGTTCCGGAACTGCTGGCCTTCGCCGACCGGCCCCGGACCAACGCGGAGTACGAGGCATGGCTCGAGCAGCGGGTGGGGGCCGCGCCGAAGTCCGGGGCCTGGTGGGGGTTGCGGCACTACACGCCGCTGCTGCACGCGCCCACGACGGCACCGTGGTCGTTCGGGGAGCGCCCCGCGTATGTCGCTCCGCCCGACCCTCCGGCGCCACCGGCGCCGGAGGTGTCGGACGCGGCCCTGCGGACGCTGGTCCTGCGCTATCTCGCGGGGTTCGGCCCGGCGTCGGTGGCGGACGTGGCGCAGTTCGGGCTGGTCGCGCGGGCCAGGGTCAGGAAGGCGCTGGGCGTGCTGGCCGACGAGCTCGAGCGGTGCGAAGGGCCGAGCGGCGAGGAGCTGTTCGACGTGCCGGGCGCACTGCGGCCGGACGAGGACACGCCCGCGCCGGCACGGCTGATGGCCATGTGGGACAGCACTCTGCTGGCCTACGCCGACCGTGGGTGGGTCATCCCGCCCGAGTACCGCACGGAGGTGATCCGCAGGAACGGGGACGTGCTGCCGACCCTGCTCGTCGACGGCTACGTCGCCGGGGTGTGGCGTCCGGCGGGGGGAGGGATCGAGGCGACCGCGTTCCACGACCTGCCGGACCGGGTCTGGGAGGAACTGGCGGAGGAGGCCCGCTCGCTGGTGGCCTTCCTCTCCGACCGCGAGCCGGAGGTGTACCGCCGCTACGGCCACTGGTGGAGCAAGCTGCCGCACGCCGAGACCCGGCTGCTGCCTGGGGTGTGAGGGGCTCCGGTCAGACTCGGAGGGCCGCGATGCGGCGGGCGGCGTCCATGGTGGCCTCGTGGCCCGCCGTCGCGAAGTACACCGCCGACGTGGACGCCCGCATCAAGGAGCCGTTGCCCGCCGCACGGCCGTTGACCTGGAAGTGGAGCGCGGCCGCGGTGTCCCAGGGGTCGCCGCCGGACAGGACGGCCTCGGTCTGGAGGCCGATGTCCTTCGGTTCGGCGGCCGCCCAGCGGCGGAACCGGTCGAAGACGTCCGGCAGGTCGAGGCCGCCCCTGTCGAGGAGCGACTCCCCGACCAGGACGGCCATCTGCGTGTCGTCGGTGGCCTCGCCCGGGTCCCAGCCGCCGCCCCCGCACATCTCCCCGACGCCGTCGGGGAAGCGTTCCAGGAAGATTCCCGGCAGCTTGAACTCGAAGGGGGCGCCCAGCGCGTCCCCCACCGCGGAGCCGAGGACGGCGCCGATGGCACGCTCTGTCGTTCGCATTCCGGCAGCCTAGGCGGCGCCCCGCACGGGACGTGGCCTTCTCGTCGCCCGTAGCACCAGGAAGATCAGCAGCCCGAAGGGGGAGAGCAGGATCGTCAGGATCAGCAACGGGCCCATCAGCAGGGGTGAGAGACCCAGCCTGCGCGCCTCGCGGTACATCCACTGACCGAGCAGCAGGTCCCAGGCGATGACCTGCGCCCAGATCGCCCCGGCGCCGTTCGCCAGCGCGGTGAGTTCCCGGAAGGTGTCGAGGTCGGGGCTGCTGACTGCCGCCCACAGTTCGGGGAGGACCGGGAGCGCCAGTGCGAGGTAGACCGCGAGGATCGGCACGACCGTGAGGGGGGAGGCCGCGAGCCGCTCCGTGCCCCGCCACCCCGGCGCGAAGATCATCAGCAGCCAGACGGGTGCGGCGAGGAAGAAGGAGAGCTCGAAGAGGAAGCCGGTCATGAAGTGAACTCCTTGGCGGTGAGCGCGGTTTCGGAGCGGACCGGGGTCCGCAGGGCCGCCCATGTCGCCACCGCGCCGACGAGCGCGAGCCCGCCGACCGCGGCGAGCGTCGTGCCGTCGGGATCCAGCAGCGCCTGACCGCGCAACGCCTGCCAGGTGACGAGGGCGAACACCCCTGCGTACGCCCCCGACACGACCAGCGTCAGACGCAGCCGCACCCGCTCGTCGCGCAGCCGGGCGAACCGCGGGGCGAGCGCGACCAGGGCGAGCAGCAGGAGCGGTATCACCTGCAGGGCATGCATCCCGAAGAAGTGGGCGATCCGCAGATCGCCGCCGGTCGTGGACCAGCCCGTCACGGGCATGGAGGGGCCGCCGTCCGGGACGCCGACGCTGTGCGCGCCGACGATCGCCGCGTCGTCGCCGGCCGCGAGCTGCTCGGGGGTCGGCTGCACCATCAGGAAACCGACCGCGGCTCCGGCGAGGGCGATCAGGGAGCCGAGGCGTACGGCCCAGGCGGTGGCGCGGTCCAGGATCCGGGCGCGCAGCAGCAGGATGGCGATGACGAGGGCGGCCAGCCACAGGACGACGACCGTGAGGCCCATCGCCTGGAAGACGGCGGCGTCGAAGGCGGTCTCGTTGTTGAAGTGGCTCTGCTTGCCGCGGACCACCTGGGTCGTGATCAGCACCATCTCGGCGGCGCTGGCCACGGCCAGGACGGTGCCGGCCCACCAGCCGACGCGACGGCCGCGGGGGAGCAGGGTGAGCATCCAGGCGAGCGTCATGCAGTACGCGACGAACGAGACCGCGAACTTGAACGGTTTGGTCCAGATCGGGACGCCGACCAGGATCCGGTCGTCGAAGAGCAGGCCGCCGACCGAGACCAGGGCGAGTAACGCCATGGAGGCGGAGAACCAGACCAGTGGGCGGTGCAGGTCACGGACCCGCGGAAGAGATGAGGACATGGGTACCCCTCGTGAAACATGGATAGTGGCACTCGCCGCTATCTGATAGCGCCACTATCTATGATGGGGGGATCGGCTGGCAAGGCCGGAGCAGGATCGGGAAGGTGAACGCAGAGTGCGCATCGGAGAGTTGAGCCGCAGGACCGGGGTGTCCGTGCCGACGATCAAGTACTACGTACGGGAAGGGCTGTTGCCGGCCGGGCAGTTGACGAGCCCGAATCAGGCTTCGTACGACGAGACGCACGAGCGGCGCCTTCGCCTGATCCGGGCGCTGCTGGACGTCGGGGGACTCTCGGTCGCGGCGATCCGCGAGGTGATCGCGGCGGTCGAAGATCCGGACCGCTCGGTGCACAAGCTGCTCGGCGCGGCGGCGGACCGCGTGGTGCCGCGCTACACCGAGGAGCCGGGGGAGGGTGTCGTCGATGCCCGGAAGGCGGTGGCGGAGCTGATCGCGCGGCGCGGCTGGCGCGTGCACGAGGGCAACCCGGCGGCGGACGCGCTCGCGGTGGCCCTGACGGCACTGGAAACGGTGGGGCACGCGGACTTCGTGGAGGTGCTCGACGCGTACGCGGATGCGGCGGAGCGGGTGGCGCGGGCGGACCTGGAGTACGTGGCGCGGAACGTGGAGCGGGAGGACCTGGTGGAGAGCGTGGTGGTGGGGACGGTGCTGGGGGACGCGGTGTTCGGGGCGCTGCGGAGGCTGGCGCATGTGGATGCGTCGGTGCGGGTCTTCGGGACCGGGGGGTGACCGCGGGCCTTGCGGGCGGGGGCGCGCCTCGGGGTGCCCGGCCCGGCCTTCGGGGTGCCCGCCTCATGCGGGTGCGGGGCCCCGGCCCCAGCGGCTAACGGCCCTTGCATGGGCGCCGCCCCCGTGGGTTGTGCCCACCCTCCCCCAGACTCCGTCCGGGGGCGCCCCCACCGCCCTGCGGGACGATTGCCCACAAGGGATCCCAGCGGGGCCGGCCCGCAACGGGTGCCAGCGGTGCCGGCCCACAACGGGCCCCAGCGGGGCCGGCCCGCAGCGCGTACCGCGGAGCCGGCCTCGCCGGTTAGTTCTCCTGTTCGCGTTCCACCTGGTCGTTCCATTCGCGCTTGATCGCGCGCCAGGCCTCGTCCGTCTTGCCCCGGCGCCAGTAGCCCGAGATCGACAGGCGCTCGCGGGGGACTTCGCGCTCCAGGCGGAGGTGGCGGCGGAGGTCCTTCACGAAGCCCGCCTCGCCGTGGACGAAGGCGTGGACGTCGCCCGCGGGGAAGTCCAGGCCCTTCACGGCCTCCAGCAGGGCCTCGCCCGTCGGGCGGTCGCCGCGGTGGAGCCACGTCACCTCGACGCCCGCGGCCGTCGCGAACTTCTGCTCCTCCGTCGCGTCCGCGACCTCCAGGAACGCATGCACCGTCGACCCCTCCGGCAGCCGCTCCAGGGCCACCGCGATCGCCGGAAGCGCGCTCTCGTCACCCACGAGCAGGTGCCAGTCCGCCGCCGGGTCCGGAGCGTAACCGCCGCCGGGCCCCAGGAGGCGCATCGTCTCGCCCGCCTGCGCCCGCGCCGCCCACGGCCCCGCCAGGCCCTCGTCGCCGTGGACCACGAAGTCGACGGTCAGCTCGCGGTGGACCGGGTCCCAGCTCCGTACCGTGTACGTCCGCGTGGTGGGCCACTGGTCGCGCGGGAACTCCTCGCGGATCCGCTCCATGTCGAACGGCTCCGGATAGCTCACGCCCTCCGGCGCGAACAGCAGCTTCACGTAGTGATCGGTGTGCTCGCCCAGCTCGAACGCGTCGAGGCCGCCCCCGCCGAGCACCACCCGCACCATGTGCGGCGTGATCCGCTCCGTGTGCAACACCCGTGCCTCGTGGGCCTTCGGTGCCTTGCGCGCCGGCTGCTCTGCCACGACGGTCTCCCCTGACTCTGCGACTTAGGTATGCCTAAGCTAGCATCCCGGTGATCCCGGGCCCATAGGGCATCAGCGCGCCAGCACCGGCAGCAGCCTGCCGACCGCCCCGCCCAGACCCCACCGCGCCACCAGCGCCGCCAGTGCCTCCGGGTCCCTCGGCTCGCCCGGCAGGGCCGGGTCGAAGTCCGGCAGCGGCACGTCGCCGGCCACCTCGACGACCTTCGGGGCCACGTCCAGATACGAGGCAGCCTCCACGATCCCGCGCCGCTTGGCCGGGGTCAGCTTCGACGTGCGGTCCACGGCCGCCGCACGGACGCCGGCCAGATCGCCGTACTCCGTGATCAGCTGCGCGGCGGTCTTCTCGCCGATGCCCTTCACCCCGGGCAGCCCGTCGCTGGCGTCACCGCGCAGCGCAGCGAAGTCGGCGTACTGGTCGGCCCGCACCCCGTACTTCGTACGGATCAGTTCGCCGTCGACCAGGTCGCAGTCGCCGACGCCCTTGCGCGGGTACAGCACCCGCACGCCGCGCTCGTCGTCCACCAGTTGGAAGAGGTCCCGGTCGCCCGTGACGATGTCCACCGGCCCCTTCGCCTGCCCGGCCAGCGTCCCGATGACGTCGTCCGCCTCGTAGCCCGCCACTCCGATCCGGGCGATGCCGAGGGCGTCCAGGACGGCCTCGATCACCGGCACCTGCGGGGCGAGCGTGTCGGGGACCTCCTCCTCGTCCGGCCCCGTCTCGGTCTCCACGGCGACCCGATGGGCCTTGTACGAGGGGATCAGGTCCACCCGCCACTGGGGCCGCCAGTCGGCGTCCATGCAGGCGACGAGGTCGTCGGGGTGGTGGTCCTGGACGAGCCGGGTGATGAAGTCGAGGAGGCCGCGCACGGCGTTGACCGGCGTGCCGTCGGGGGCCCGGACCGAGTCCGGCACACCGAAGTACGCGCGGAAGTAGAGAGAGGCGGTGTCGAGGAGCATCAGGCGTCGCGTCACACCTCGATCATGCCGCACCCCACCGACAGCGGCCCCGACCGACGGCGCGGCCCGGTTCCCGTGGCCTTCCGTGACCCCGGTCACCTTCGGGTTTGCCCCGTGGAACCCAGGGCAGGCGCGGGCCCGGAGCGGACCCGGTACGGGGATTCGGCAATGGATCGCCGTACGTCACGGGAGTCGCGGGCCGAAACCGCCCCGCTCCACGGCCGGGCTGCGGGGGTGGACGGCCGTTTTCGTTTCAACGCGTGAGGTATATGTGTCCAGGCTCCAGGCCGATCACCTGTACAAGGTGTTCGGCAGACGACCCGACGAAGCCGTCAAGCAACTCAGCGGAGGCGCCGACCGCGACGAACTCCGTGCCGAGGGTACGACCGCGGCCGTGATCGACGCGTCCTTCGTCGTCGAGCCCGGTCAGATCTTCGTCGTGATGGGTCTGTCGGGATCCGGCAAGTCCACCCTGCTGCGGATGCTCAACGGCCTGCTCGAGCCCACCGCGGGCCGCGTGCTCCACGACGGCAAGGACCTCACCGCGCTCAGCCCCCGCGATCTGCGCACGGTGCGGTCCACGAAGATCAGCATGGTCTTCCAGCACTTCGCCCTCTTCCCGCACCGCAGCGTCCTCGAGAACGCCGCGTACGGCCTGGAGGTCCAGGGCGTCCCGCGCGCCGAGCGCGAGACCCGCGCCACCGAGGCCCTGGAGATGTGCGGCCTCGCCGGCTGGGAGAAGTCCTGGCCGGACGAGCTCTCCGGCGGCATGCAGCAGCGTGTGGGCCTGGCTCGCGCGCTCGCCACCGACGCCGACCTGCTCCTCATGGACGAGTCGTTCAGCGCCCTCGACCCGCTGATCCGCCGCGACATGCAGGACCAGCTCCTCGAACTGCAGAAGCGCCTGAAGAAGACCATCGTCTTCATCACCCACGACCTCAACGAGGCCATGCGCCTCGGCGACCGCATCGCGGTGATGCGCGACGGCCGGATCGTCCAGCTCGGCAGCGCCGAGGACATCCTGGTCCGCCCCGCCAACGACTACGTCGCCTCCTTCATCCAGGACGTCGACCGCTCCCGCGTCCTCACGGCAGCCGCCGTGATGACCGAACCCGAGCACCCCCGGCCCGACGGCTGCGACTGCGAGACCGTCGGCCCCGACACCCTCGTCGCCGACCTGTGCGCCGTCAGCGCCCGCGTCCCGCACGCGGTGGCCGTCAAGGACACCGACGGCACCGTCCTCGGAGTCGTACCGCAGTCCCGTCTGATCGGCTTCATCGGAGACGAGCAGCGCCCGCCCGTTGCCTGCACCACCGGCGAGAAGGAGGTGGCCACCCATGCCTAGGCTCCCTCTCGGCCAGTGGGTCGACAGCTCCGTCGACTGGCTCCAGGCACAGCTCTCCTGGCTCTTCGACGCCATCACCGCGGTTGTCACCGGTCTCTACGACGGCATCGACGCGGTCCTCTCAGCACCCGAGCCCCTGCTCTTCGCGGGCATCCTCGCCGTCGTCGCCTGGTGGCTGCGCGGGCTGACCGCCGGTGTGCTCGCCTTCGCGGGCTTCGCGCTCGTCGACTCCATCGAGCTGTGGGACGACGCCATGTCGACCCTCTCGCTGGTGCTCGTGGCGACCCTCGTCACCCTGGTGATCGCGGTCCCGCTCGGCATCTGGGCGGCCCGCTCCAAGACCGTCAGCGCCGTGCTGCGCCCGGTCCTGGACTTCATGCAGACCATGCCCGCCATGGTCTACCTGATTCCCGGCATCATCTTCTTCGGCGTCGGCGTGGTTCCCGGCATCATCGCCACCATCGTCTTCGCCCTGCCGCCCGGCGTCAGGATGACCGAGCTCGGCATCCGCCAGGTCGACGGCGAGCTGGTCGAGGCGGCCGAGGCGTTCGGCACCACCCCGCGCAACACGCTGCTGCGCGTCCAGCTGCCGCTCGCCCTGCCCACGATCATGGCCGGAATCAACCAGGTCATCATGCTCGGCCTGTCCATGGTCGTCATCGCCGGCATGGTCGGCGGTGGCGGGCTCGGCGGCGCCGTCTACCGCGCCATCGGCAACGTCGACATCGGCCTCGGCTTCGAGGCTGGCATCTCCATCGTCATCCTCGCCATGTACCTGGACCGGATGACCGGCGCGCTGGGCCACCAGGTCTCGCCGCTCGGCCGCAGGGCCCTCGCCAAGGCGCGGGCCGCGAGCGCGGCGCGCGCCGGGGCGAAGCTCTGGAGTCACCGCCCGCAGCCCGTCACCGCCCTCGTCGGCGTCGTGATCCTCGCCCTCGTCGCGGGCGGCATGGGCTTCCTCGGCGGCGGCACCGCGTCGACGACCGCCGGCGGCAAGGACATCGGCCACGGCAAGAAGATCAACCTCGGCTACATCCCCTGGGACGAAGGCATCGCCTCCACCTTCCTCTGGAAGGAGCTGCTCGAACGGCGCGGCTACGAGGTCGACGCCAAGCAGCTGGAGGCCGGCGCGCTCTACACCGGTCTCGCCGGTGGGCAGATCGACTTCCAGACCGACTCCTGGCTGCCGGTCACCCACGCCCAGTACTGGGAGAAGTACCAGAACAAGCTGGAGGACCTCGGCTCCTGGTACGGCCCGACCTCCCTCGAGCTGTCCGTGCCGTCGTACATGAAGGGCATCGACTCCCTCGAGGACCTCAAGGGCAAGGGCGGCCAGTTCAAGGGCCGGATCATCGGCATCGAGCCGAGCGCCGGAATGATGGGCATCCTCAAGGACAAGGTCCTGAACGACTACGGCCTCAAGGGTGAGTACAAGGTCGTCGACGGCTCCACGCCCGGCATGCTCGCCGAGCTGAAGCGCGCCTACGACAAGAAGGAACCGGTCGTCGTCACGCTCTGGTCGCCGCACTGGGCCTACTCCAGCTACGACCTGAAGAAGCTCGAGGACCCCAAGGGCACCTGGGGCAAGGGCGACGGCGTCCACACCCTCGCGCGCAAGGGCTTCACCGCCGACAACCCCGAGGTCGGTTCCTGGCTGAAGAACTTCAAGCTGACCGAGAAGCAGCTCACGGATCTCGAAGCCACCATCCAGGAGACCGGCAAGGGCAAGGAGCAGGAGGCGGTCCGCGGCTGGCTGGAGAAGAACCCCGGCCTCGCGGAGAAGCTGGCTCCGCAGTAGGGCCGACGAGGGATTCCGACTCCTGTCCGCAAAGGGGTGGTCGCCGATGGTGGTGGGCGACCACCCCTTTTCGCCACGACGCGAAACCCTGCCCGAAAGCTGCGTAAGGTTCAGGTAACCGACCAGTACGCAGGCGCGAGGGAAAGAGGGAGGGAGCCGTCATGGACGAGAAGGAATCACTGCGCGTGGGCGCGGCCGTCAAGAGGCGCCGCAGGGCTCTCAAGCTCACCCTGGCCGTCGTCGCCTCGCGCAGCGGCCTGTCCGTGCCCTTCCTCAGCCAGATCGAGAACGAGCGGGCCCGCCCCAGCACGCGGTCCCTCCAGCTCGTCGCCGGAGCCCTGGAGACCACGGCCGCCGAGCTGCTCGCCGCGGCGGAGTCCGCCCGTACGGTCGATGTCGTACGCGCCGACGAGGAGGCCCGCCCCGACCTGCCCGAGGGGGTACGGTCTCTGGTCCGCGGCCGGCACCAGCTGCACGCGCTGGAGTTCACCGGCGAGCGGGACGCGGGACGCGAATTCCAGCACCGCAACGACGAGTTGCTGTTCGTCGCCGACGGCGCAGCCGAGGTCGAGGCCGAGGGCCGGGCGTACCGGCTCGAACGCGGGGACACGCTGTATCTCTCCGGAGGCGTACGGCACCGCTGGCGCGCCACGGAGTCCGGCACGCGCCTGCTCGTCGTGGCCGTCGCCGAGCACATCGAGGCCGACGACGCATGAGGGACGCCGCGTGAGCGCCCGGATCCGTGTCGTCTCCCTCGTCCCCTCGCTGACCGAGGCGGTCGCCGTCACCGCGCCGGGCCTGCTCGTCGGCGCCACCGACTGGTGCAGCCACCCGGAGGATCTCGACCTCGTACGGATCGGGGGCACGAAGAACCCCGACGTCGCGGCGATCACCGCCCTCCGGCCCGATCTGGTGATCGCCAACGAGGAGGAGAACCGAGCCCCCGACCTGGCCGCGCTGCGCGCCGCCGGGACCGAGGTCCTCGTCACCGAGGTGCGCACGCTCGACCAGGCGTTCCGCGAACTGGAGCGGACGCTCCGCGCCTGCGGCGTCCCCGACCGGCCCCGCTGGCTGGACGAGGCGGAGGAGGCGTGGACCGCCGTGGGCACGCCGGGCGAGCCGCTGACCGCCGTCGTACCGATCTGGCGCCGGCCCTGGATGGTCCTCGGCCGCGACACGTTCGCCGGCGACCTGCTGGCCCGCCTCGGCGTCCGGCAGCTGTACGCCGATCACGCCGAGCGCTATCCGCGCATCCCCCTCGACGAACTCCGGGACGCCGGCGCCGACCTGGTCGTCCTGCCCGACGAGCCGTACCGCTTCACGGCCGACGACGGCCCCGAGGCGTTCCCCGGGACCGCCGCCGCACTCGTCAGCGGGCGTCACCTCACCTGGTACGGGCCGTCACTGGCCGAGGCGCCACGGGTTCTCGGCCGGGAGCTGCGAGCAGCGCTCCGCTGAACAGCCCGCGCAGGGTGTGGAACCCGGCCACCAGCCAGGCCGCGACGAGGAACACGTACAGCGCGACGGCGAGCCAGCGGAAGGCGACCAGGCCCGTGTGGTGGGCGAGTCCCTCCGCGCCCGTCACACAGGTGCCGACCGGGAAGGTGAAGGCCCACCAGGTCATCGCGAACCCCATGCCCCGACGGCGGGCCCGCAGCACCAGCGCCCCTGCGAGCGCCAGCCACAGCAGGGCGAAGCCCATCACCGGCACGCCGTAGAGGACGGCGAAGGCGGCGAAGCCGTGGGCGTACGGGGCGGGCAGCACGCCGGGCGCGACATCGGCGAACTTGTTCGCGGCGGTGGTCGACTGGCCCAGCGGGCCGAGGACCAGGAACAGGGTGGGGGTGAGCGCGAGCGGCAGCGGGCCGCCGGTGACGAGCCGGCCGAAGACCAGCGGCAGCATCACCAGGGTGGCCAGCAGGCTGATGCCGAACATCGCGTAACAGGCGATCAGCAGCGTCTGCTGCGCCTGGCCGGCCGGCAGATGGGGCAGGAGCAGCGGGCCGAGTGCGGCGGAGACCATCGGGGCGACGACCGGGAGGAGCCACACCGGGGACGCGCTCTCGATCTTGTGGTGCACCACCATGAGGTACGGGATCGCGACCGCGGCGGCCAGGCCGATGGCCGAGCCGGCGGTGAACAGGACGGTGTCGATCGCGACGGCGGCGGGGAGCCCGATCCAGTCCTGGCCGACGATCAGGGCGCCGCCGCCGACCGCGAGAAGCGCCATCGACAGACAGCCGTAGAACGGTGCCACGGCCGGGTCCATCAGGTGCTCCCTGGCCCGGTCGCGGTGGTGGATCCAGTGCGCGGAGCGGGCGGCGAGCAGGGCGAGCAGCATCGCGAAGGAGAGCGCCCAGACGGCCGTGCAGGCGGTACGCAGACCTGGCACGTGCACCGGAAGGGCCGCTCCCGCGTTGGCGACGATGGCGGTGCCCATCACGGAGGCGTACCAGTTGGGGCCGAGGTGACGGACCGCGGCCGCGCGCACGCCGGGGGTGGTGGCGAGCGGGGCCGGACGGGAAGCTGCGAGGGTTGCCATGCCCTCACCCTCGCGCGGCCGCGCGGGCCCGACCAGGGATCTTGGCGCTATGACGTCATAAGCTGACTTTATGAGCAGCGAGCCTACCGAGACCGCACCCCTCTCCCACCGGGTCCCCGACCTCGGCGCGCTCGAACTGCTCCTGGCGGTCGCCCGGCACGGCAGCCTGGGGAGGGCCGCCCGCGAGGTGGGCATCACGCAGCCCGCGGCGAGCAGCCGGATCCGGTCGATGGAGCGGCAGCTCGGGGTCGCCCTGGTGGACCGTTCGCCGCGGGGCTCGCGCCTCACGGACGCGGGGGCGCTCGTGACCGACTGGGCGCGGCGGATCGTGGAGGCGGCGGAGGCGTTCGACGCGGGGGCGCAGGCCTTGCGGGGAAGGCGCGACTCGCGGCTGCGGGTGGCCGCGTCGATGACGATCGCCGAGTATCTGCTGCCGGGCTGGCTGATCGCGCTGCGCGCGGAGCGGCCGGACACGGCCGTGTCGCTGATGGCGGGGAACTCGGCGGCGGTCGCGGAGCGGCTGCTCGCGGACGAGGCGGACCTGGGGTTCGTGGAGGGGCTCTCCGTGCCCGACGGGCTGGACGGGGCGGTCGTCGCCCGCGACCGGCTCCTCGTGGTCGCCGCGCCGTCCCACGCGTGGGCACGCCGCCGTAGGCCGCTGGACCCGGGGGAGCTGGCCGCGACCCCGCTGATCCTGCGCGAGCGGGGTTCGGGGACCCGCCAGGTCCTCGACTCCGCGCTCTCCGCGCACGGCGGCCTCGCGCAGCCGCTGCTCGAACTCGCCTCCACCACGGCGGTGAAGGCGGCGGCGGTCAGCTCCGCGGGGCCCGCCGTGCTGAGCGAGCTCGCGGTCGCGGAGGAGCTGACCTCGCGCCGCCTGGTCGAGATCCCGGTCGAGGGCGTGCTGCTCCGCCGCGACCTCCGCGCGGTCTGGCCGACCGGCCACCGACCGACGGGGCCGGCGCGTGACCTGCTGTCGCTGACCAGGGCGAGGCCGTCGGCGACGTAGCGGGGCGGGGGCGGGGCGGCTCCGTTCGAAGCCGCGGGTGGGTTGTGGCCGGTCGCGCAGTTCCCCGCGCCCCTGGGTGGGGCAGTGCCGTGCTCAGCCCGCGGGTGGGTTGTGGCTCGTCGCGTAGTTCCCCGCGCCCCTGGGACGGGGCGGCGCCGTGGTTGAGCGTGCAGCCCCCTGAAGGGGTGCCGTCAGGTTGCTGTCGTCGCCAGGTCGCGGTGCGCGGGGCGGGGCCGGCCCGTCGCTGCCGCGATCAGGCCCTGCATCACCCGTAGGTCCTCGCCCATCTCCGGGTGCCACTGGACGCCCAGGGCCCACGCCGGGGCGGCCAGTTCGATCGCCTCGGTCGTGCCGTCCTCCGCGTACGCCGAGGCCGCCAGGCCCTCGCCCAGGCGGTCCACCGCCTGGTGGTGGTAGGTCGGCACCGAGGCCGGCTCGGGGACCAGGGAGGCGTACAGCGTTCCTGGGACCGGCTTCACCGCGTGGCGGCCGATCACGCCGACCGCCTCCACATGGCCGTCCAGGTGCTGGACCAGGGTGCCGCCGAGCGCCACGTTGAGCAGCTGCATGCCCCGGCAGATGCCGAGCAGCGGAGTGCCCGCGGCCAGCGCCGCCTCGACCAGGGCCAGCTCCCACGTGTCCCTGGCCCGGGCGGGCGGCCCGGTACGGGGATCGGGCTCCGCCCCGTACCGCACCGGCTCGACGTCCGCGCCGCCCGCGACCACCAGACCGTCGAGCCGGGCCACCACCGCGGCCGCGGCCGACGGCTCGTCCGGCGGGAGCATCGCCGCGTGGCCACCGCTCGCCTGGACCAGCCGTGGGTACTGCGCCGGCAGCAGGGCCGCGGGCATGTCCCACACCCCCCAGCGGGCCTGGTCCAGATAGGTCGTCACGCCGATGAGCGGCTTGGACACGGTGGAACTCCTCCGTCGGTACGTGGTGGTCAGTCGCGTTCGAGTTCGGCTTCGGCCGCCGCCAGCGCCGCGAACTCCTCCTCCGGCGCCTTGGCCACCAGATGCTTCCGACTGTAGAACGCGAAGTAGGCGAGGGCGATCACATAGACCCCCAGCGCGATGAACGCCGCGTCCTTGTCGACCAGGAAGGTCGCGACCAGCGCCGACAGGGCGAGGACGAACGCCACGGACGAGGTCACCACCCCGCCCGGCGTCCGGTACGGGCGGTGCAGCTCCGGCTCGCGGCGGCGCAGCACGATGTGGGAGAGCGCCATCAGGGCGTACGAGATGGTCGCGCCGAACACCGCGATGTTCAGCATCCGCGCGCCGTTCCCGGTTCCCGCGGCGAGCGCGAAGCCGATCGCGCCCGGGATGAGCAGCCCCAGGTACGGCGACTTGCGGCGGCTGGTGAGGGACAGGAACCGGGGCAGGTAGCCGGCCCTGGACAGGGCGAAGAGCTGACGCGAACCGGCGTAGATCAGCGAGAAGAACGAGGCCACGAGGCCGGCGAGGCCCGCGTAGTTCACGAACCGGCTGAGCAGCGTCGGGTCCCCGTCGCCCTGCAGCGCCACGACCAGCGGATTGCCCGCCTCCTGGATGGCGGCCGAGCCGCGCGCCCCGGTCGAGGCGAAGAAGGTCATCACGGCGAGCAGCACCAGGATGCCCATCGAGATCGCGAGCGCCTTCGGCATCGAGCGGACCGGGTCCTTGGCCTCCTCCGCGGCGAGCGGCACGCCCTCGACCCCGAGGAAGAACCACATGCCGAAGGGGAACGCGGCCCAGATCCCGAGCAGACCGTACGGCAGCCAGGAGTTGGAGCCGAGCGCGTCGGTGTCGACCGGGATGTCGTTCAGCCCGTCGACGTGGAAGTCGCTGAGCGCGCCCAGCGCGAAGATGACCAGGGCCGCGACCGCGATCGCCGTCACGATCAGACTGAAGCGCAGCGCCTCGCCCACGCCCCACAGATGGATCCCGATGAAGATCACGAAGCAGGCGAGATAGACGGGCCAGCCGGACTCCAGGCCGAACAGGCCGAGCGATTCGACGTAGTCGCCGAT
Organism: Streptomyces sp. NPDC059567; assembly: GCF_042735655.1. Taxonomy (NCBI): domain Bacteria; kingdom Bacillati; phylum Actinomycetota; class Actinomycetes; order Kitasatosporales; family Streptomycetaceae; genus Streptomyces; species Streptomyces sp. NPDC059567. The sequence continues at coordinate 41,033 of NZ_JBHWBS010000042.1, forward strand.
GAAGATGGAGATCGCGGCGGGAGCGAGGATGTACTCGATGAGGATCGCGGTGCCGGTGAGGAAGCCGCCCCAGGTGCCGAGCGCCCGGCGCGCGAAGCCGTAGCCGCCGCCCGCGGTGGGCAGGATCGCGGAGAGCTCGGCGAGCGCGAAGACGAGACAGGCGTACATCGCGCCCATCAGCACGGTGGCGACGGCGAGTCCGCCGAATCCGCCCTTGGACAGGCCGATGTTCCAGCCGGAGAAGTCGCCGGAGACGACGTAGGCCACGCCGAGTCCGGTGAGCAGCAGCCAGCCGGCGCTGCCGCGGCGCAGGGCCCGGCGTTCGAGGTAGTCGTCAGGTGCTGTCTTGTCCCCGGTGGTGTCTTCGAGCGTCATGGCAGCGTCAGCTCCCGCGTCGGGCCCAATGGAATGGGACCATACCTTTGCGCCGGGTCGGCTGGAACGCAACCCCCGTGCGTTACTTTCCGGTTACGTGAGCCCCCCTCGGGGCTCGGTTCGCCTCCGGGCGCCCCTCCGCGCGGGCGCATCTCGGCTCACTCGCCCGCTCACGTCAGGAAGCCCCGCAGCAGCGCCGCCGTGCCGCCGCAGTGTTCGCGCATGACCTCGCGGGCCGCGTCCGCGTCGCCGTCGAGGACGGCCTCCACCAGCGCGGTGTGCTGGTGCTGGGAGTGCTCCAGATTGCGTACGAGCAGGGGGATGCAGTCCAGGAGGTCGTTGACCGTCGCCCGGACGGCGGCGTACTGGGCGGTGAGCGTCGGGGAGCCCGAGAGTTCGGCCAGTGTGAGGTGGAGCAGCGTGTCCTGGCGTCGGTAGTCCGCCAGCGGCGCGTCGTGCGTGGCCGCCAGCGCCGCGCGGAGCCGCTCCGTGCCCTCGTCCGTCAGTCCGTGCGCCGCGCAGAGCCCCGCCGCGCCGACCTCCAGGACCTCGCGGAAGCGCAACGTGTCCTCGACGTCGATCGTGGCGATCCGGCGGCGCAGCTCGTCCTCGTCGGCCGTCTGCGGCCGGTGCAGCACGAACGTTCCGCCGTACCGCCCGCGCCGGCTCTCCACGAGCCCCTGCTCCTGGAGCACCTTCAGGACTTCCCGCAGGGTGACCCGGCTGATCCCCATCCGGTCGGCCAGCTCCCGCTCGGCGGGCAGCCGCTCGCCGCCGGGCACCAGGCCGAGCCGCACGACCTGGAGGATCTGCTCCAGCGCCTCCTCGAAACCGTTGCCCGCCCGCACCGGCCGCAGCACGGGCGTCAGCCGGTCCGGCATGTGCGCCGCGGCGTCCGTCGCCGCGTCCGTCTCCTCGCCGATCTTCGCCACGTTGCGGTTTCCCCTTCCCAAGCAATGGTCTTCGGCAATACCTTATGGCTTCCGGCTGGCCGAAGGAGGAGTAATCCCGTGGCAGACCGCAAAGCCCCGCTCTCCGTCGAGGAGCTCCGTGCCCTCGTCGCGAGCGGTGAGATCGACACAGTCGTCCTGGCCTTCCCCGACATGCAGGGACGGCTCCAGGGCAAGCGGTTCGCCGCACCGTTCTTCCTCGACGACGTCCTCGACCACGGCACCGAGGGCTGCAACTATCTCCTGGCCGTCGACACCGAGATGAACACGGTCGACGGATACGAGATGTCCTCCTGGGACCGCGGCTACGGCGACTTCGCCATGCACCCCGACCTCTCCACCCTGCGCCGCGTCCCGTGGAACGAGGGTACGGCGATGCTGATCGCCGACCTCGCCTGGAACGACGGCTCACCCGTCGTCGCCGCACCCCGCCAGATCCTCCGCCGCCAGCTGGAACGGCTCGCCGAACACGGCTACACCGCCCACGTCGGCACGGAGCTGGAGTTCATCGTCTTCAAGGACACCTACGAGCAGGCCTGGGACGCGAACTACCGGAACCTGACCCCCGTCAACCAGTACAACATCGACTACTCCGTCCTCGGCACCGGCCGCATCGAGCCCCTCCTGCGCCGGATCCGCAACGAGATGGCCGGCGCCGGGCTGACCGTCGAGTCGGCCAAGGGCGAGTGCAACCCCGGCCAGCACGAGATCGCCTTCAAGTACGACGAGGCCCTCGTCACCTGCGACCAGCACTCCGTCTACAAGACGGGCGCCAAGGAGATCGCCGCCCAGGAAGGCGTCTCGCTCACCTTCATGGCGAAGTACAACGAGCGTGAGGGCAACTCCTGCCACATCCACCTCTCGCTCCAGGACGCCGACGGCACGAACGTCATGGCCGGGGACGGACCCGGAGGGATGTCGGACGTCATGCGGCACTTCCTGGCCGGACAGCTCGCCGCCCTGCGCGACTTCTCCCTGCTCTACGCCCCCAACATCAACTCCTACAAGCGCTTCCAGCCCGGCTCCTTCGCCCCGACCGCCGTCGCCTGGGGCGTCGACAACCGGACCTGTTCCCTGCGCGTTGTCGGCCACGGCCGCTCGATGCGCTTCGAGAACCGTCTGCCGGGCGGAGACGTCAACCCGCACCTCGCCGTCGCCGGCCTGGTCGCCGCCGGTCTGTACGGCATCGAGCAGCGGCTCGAACTGCCCGCGGCCTGCGACGGGAACGCCTACACCGCCGAGTACGCCCACGTCCCCACCACCCTGCGCGAGGCCGCCGAACTCTGGGAGACCAGCCCGATCGCCAAGGCCGCCTTCGGAGACGAGGTCGTCGCGCACTATCGCAACATGGCCCGCGTCGAACTCGACGCGTACGACGCCGCGGTGACCGACTGGGAGCTGCGCCGCTCCTTCGAACGCATGTGAGGAAAGAGTTGCTCCAGGAACTCCAGGTACTCAACCCGGCGACCGAAGAGGTCGTCGCGACCGTCCCCGCCGCCACACCGGCCGACGTCGACGCCGCCGTCGCACGGGCGGCCGAAGCCCAGCGTGGCTGGGCCGCCGCCGCCCCGGCCGACCGGGCCCGGCTGCTGCGCCGCTTCGCCGGCGTCGTCGACACCCACATCGAGGAGCTCGCCCTCCTCGAAGTGCGCGAGGCCGGCCACACCCTCGGCAACGCCCGCTGGGAGGCGGGCAACGTCCGCGACCTGCTCGACTACGCGGCCGGGGGAGTGGAGCGGCTGAACGGCCGCCAGATCCCGGTCGCCGGCGGCCTCGACATCACGATCCTCGAACCCCTCGGCGTCGTCGGCGTGATCGCGCCCTGGAACTTCCCCATGCCGATCGCCGCCTGGGCCACCGCCCCGGCCCTCGCCGCCGGCAACGCGGTGATCCTCAAGCCGGCCGAGACCACCCCGCTCACCGCGCTGCGGCTCGCCGAGCTCGCCCTGCAGGCGGGCCTCCCCGCGGGCCTCTTCCAGGTCCTTCCGGGCGAGGGCGCCGTCGCGGGCAACGCGCTCGTCGAGCACCCCGGCATCGCCAAGATCGTCTTCACCGGCTCGACGCGGGTGGGGAAGAGCATCATGGCGAAGTGCGCCGACCAGGTGAAGCGCGTGACGCTCGAACTCGGCGGCAAGAGCCCCAACATCGTCTTCGCCGACGCCGACATCGAGGCCGCGGCGGCCGCGGCGCCGATGTCCTTCCTCGACAACAGCGGCCAGGACTGCTGCGCCCGCACCCGCATCCTCGTCCAGCGCTCCGTGTACGACCGCTTCCTGGAGCTGCTCACCCCCGCCGTCGAGGAGATCGTGGTCGGAGACCCGGCCGACGAGAAGACCCAGATGGGCCCGCTGATCTCCAAGGCCCAGCTGGAGCGCGTCCGCGCGTACGTCCCCGACTCCCTCCCCGGCATCCGGGGCAAGGTCCCCGAGGGCCCCGGCTTCTGGTTCCCGCCGACCGTCCTCACCGGCCTCGCCGAGGACGCGCCCTGCGCCGTCGAGGAGGTCTTCGGACCGGTCGCCGTCGTCCTGCCCTTCGAGGACGAGGCCGACGCCGTACGCCTCGCCAACGCCACCGAGTACGGCCTGTCCGGCTCGATCTGGACCCGTGACGTGGGCCGCGCCCTGCGCGTCTCGCGCGCCGTCCGGGCCGGCAACCTCTCCGTCAACTCCCATTCCAGCGTCCGCTACTGGACCCCGTTCGGCGGCTACCGGCAGTCCGGCCTCGGCCGGGAGCTCGGCCCCGACGCCCTCACCGCCTTCACCGAGACCAAGAACGTCTTCATCAGCACGGAAAGCACGGAGGCCTGAACCGCATGAGCACCGAAGAGATCGTCTGCCGCCGTCTGGTCGGCCGTACCGCCGTCATCACCGGGGCCGGCAGCGGCATCGGCCTCGCCACCGCCCGCCGCCTCGCCTCCGAGGGCGCGAACGTCGTCTGCGGCGACATCGACGAGACCGCGGGCAAGGCCGCCGCGGAGGAGGTCGGCGGGACGTTCGTGAAGGTGAACGTCACCGACCCCGAGGAGGTCGAGAACCTCTTCAAGGTCGCCTTCGACACCTACGGCTCCGTCGACATCGCCTTCAACAACGCGGGCATCTCCCCGCCCGACGACGACTCCATCCTCACCACCGGCCTGGAGGCATGGAAGCGCGTCCAGGACGTCAACCTGACCTCGGTCTACCTGTGCTGCAAGGCCGCCCTGCCCTACATGCAGCGACAGGGCCGCGGCTCGATCATCAACACCGCCTCTTTCGTCGCCATCATGGGCGCCGCCACCAGCCAGATCTCGTACACCGCCTCCAAGGGCGGCGTGCTCGCCATGTCCCGCGAACTGGGCGTCCAGTTCGCCCGCGAAGGCATCCGCGTCAACGCCCTCTGCCCCGGGCCGGTCAACACCCCGCTCCTCCAGGAGCTGTTCGCCAAGGACCCGGAGCGGGCCGCCCGCCGGCTCGTGCACATCCCCGTCGGCCGCTTCGCCGAGGCGGAGGAGATCGCCGCCGCCGTCGCCTTCCTCGCCAGCGACGACTCCTCCTTCATCAACGCCACCGACTTCCTCGTCGACGGCGGCATCTCGGGCGCGTACGTGACCCCGCGGGCTTCCCGGCGGACGCGGCCCCCCCCCCCGCGGCGGCGGGCGGCGGGGGGGGGCGCGCCGCGGGGCGGGGGCGCGCGCGCGCCC
>NZ_JBHWBS010000042.1:46046-62478 GCF_042735655.1 Streptomyces sp. NPDC059567
TTAGGTCACCCCGATTTAGACCCTCCCCACCCTCCCCCCACCCCGACCGCGGGGCGTCGCACGGCGCCCGGCTGTCGTGCATCCGGACATCCCCGACAGGAGCGCGCCCATGAACCCCCGATTCCGCCGGATCACCGCCACGGCCGCCACCGTTCTCGCCCTCGCCGGCCTGGTCACCGCTTCACCCGCCCACGCGAGACCCGGGAAGTGCCCCACACTGAAGGTCTCCGAGGGCTGGTACGGCGACAACCGCGCGCGACTGCAGGAGCTCATCGACGCGAACTGCCGGGACAGGCGCGCCGAGCGGCCCGTCGCCGTCTTCGACTGGGACAACACCGTCATCAAGAACGACGTCGGCGACGCCACGATGTACTGGCTCCTGCGCAACAGCCGCATCCGTCCGCCCGCGAACGACGACTGGACCACCACCAGCCGCCATCTGACCCCGGACGCGGCCGCCGCCCTGCGCGACGCCTGCCCCACCGGTGTGCGCACGCTGCCCACGGCCACCGACACCCGCTGCGCCGACGAGATCCTCTCCGTCTACGCGGAGGGCGCCACGACCACCGGCAGCGAGGCGTTCACGGGCTTCGACCACCGCCGGATGGAACCGCAGTACGCCTGGCTCGCCCAGCTCCTGCGCGGCTGGACCACCCGCCAGGTCGAGTCCTTCGCCGCGGCCGCCCGCGCCGAGAACCTCGCCGCGCCGACAGGCGCCACCCAGCAGGTCGGCACCGGCCAGGTCACCGCCTGGGTCCGCTACTACGAGCAGCAGCGCGACCTCGTCCGTACCCTTCGCACGGCGGGCTTCGACGTCTGGATCGTCTCGGCCTCGCCCGAACCGGTCGTCGACGTCTGGGCCCAGGGCGTCGGCATCGCGCCCTCGCATGCCATCGGCATCCGCAACACCACCGAGCACGGCCGGCTCGGCGCGCGGCTGAAGGGCTGCGGCGGCGTCCGCGACGGTGAGGACTCGATGATCACGTACATCGACGGCAAGCGCTGCTGGATCAACCAGGAGATCTTCGGCGTGCGCGGACCCGCCGCCGAGCGGGTCCAACCGCCCTCCCGGCGCCAGGTGTTCGCCGCGGGCGACTCCGACACCGACATCTCCTTCCTGCGCGACGCGACCGGACTGCGCCTGGTCCTCAACCGCAACAAGAACGAGCTGATGTGCCGCGCGTACGACGACAGCGACGGCCGCTGGATCGTGAACCCGATGTTCATCGAGCCCAAGAAGGAGAAGACGAGCCCCTATCCGTGCGCCACCACCGGCTACACCGCCTCCGACGGCACGGCACAGCCCGTGCGGCGCGCCGACGGCAGCGTCGTGCCCGACCAGAGGGACTCCGTGTTCGGCTCCTGAACCCGCCCTCTAGGCTTGCGGAATGAGCATGACGACCCCTCCCGGCTGGTATCCGGACCCGGCCGCGCCCACCGGCGAACGCTGGTGGGACGGTACGGCCTGGACCGCGCACACGCGGCAGGCGACGGCGCCCACGACGGCCGTCGCGGCCCTTCCCGCGCCTGGCCGCGGGCGGGGCAGGGCCGTCGCGCTCGGTGCCGGCGCGGTGGCCGTCGTCGCCGCGGTCGTCGCCGGTGCCGTCGTCCTCGTCGGCGGTGACGAGGAGAAGGACCCGGGCACGGCGGGTCCGACCGCGCCGACCACGACCACCTCGGCGCCGACCGCCACCTCCTCCAGCAGCCCGCCCGCGGAGGACCTCACGAAGGTCGTCGACCAGATCAACGGGATCACGCTCCCGGTCATCAAGGGCTGGGAGAAGCCGGAGTTCACCTCGGGCGGCGCGCCGACGATGACGACCATCGGGGAGTACCCCTGCCCCGGCGCCACCAACAAGCAGTGCCGGCACGGCACCGTGTCCTCCCATTCGGCGTCGGGCACCGACGCCGCCACCCCCGAGGCACTGGCCAAGGAGGACATCGCCCTGGCCGCAGACGCCTACTTCGGGGACGACGTCTTTGGGAACTGGCTGTACGGCGACATCCAGTCCCACAAGCAGGTCGCCGCCCGCCCCGCAGTCGTCGCCGGACGCACCGGCTATCTGGTCCGGTGGCAGGTCACCACCGGCAAGGGCCCCGGCGGCTACGTGCAGTCGCTCGTCTTCCCCTCCCCGACGGGCAGCGAGTCGCCGGTCGTCGTGCGCTTCGCCTTCGACGCGGGGGCCGACGGGCCGCCGCTCGCCGCGATGGACGAGATCACCAAGGGGATCCTGCCCATCGGCAGCACGACGGGCGGGGGAGTGGGCAGCTCGATCACTCCCGGCTCCTGACCGCCGGTCAGAGGAAGGTGCGGCCCTCGCCCCGGTACGTGGGGACGGTCGCCGTGATCCGGTCACCCTCGATCAGCCGCAGGCTGTCGAACCGCTCGCACAGCTCCCCGGCCTTCGCATGCCGGAACCACACCTTGTCCCCGATGAGGAGATCGTCGGCGGGGGAGCCGAGCAGTGGCGTCTGCACCTCGCCGGGACCCTCCTGGGGGTCGTACCGCAGCCCCTCCGGCAGGTACGGGACCGGCAGCCGGTCCACGCCCGCCGCACCGGACGCGGGGTAGCCGCCGCCGAGCACCGTCACCACGCCGACGCCGGGACGGCGCACGACCGGCTGCGCGAACAGAGCGGCCGGCCGGCCGGTGAAGGACGTGTAGTTGTCGAAGAGACGCGGCACGTAGAGCCCCGAACCGGCGGCGATCTCGGTCACCGCGTCCTCGGCCGCCGTGTGCTGCACGCTGCCCGTACCGCCGCCGTTGACGAACTCCAGGTCCGGGGCCACCGCCCGCACCGCACGGACCACGGCCGCGCGCCGGGACGCCAGCTCCTTGCGGGCGGCCGACTGCATGAGCCGGATCGCCCGGGAGCGCAGCGGCCGCCCGGCGACCGAGTCCCCCACGCCCGCGACATGCCCCTCGTACGCCATGATCCCGACGAGCCGGAAGCCGGGCCGACGGGCGACGGAACGGGCCAGCTCGGCGAGCTGGGCGGGCTCGCGCAGCGGGGAGCGCAGGGCGCCGACCCGCACCCGGCCGCCGAGCAGCCGGAGCGAGGTGTCCAGCTCCAGACAGACCCGGATCTCCTCGCCGCCACCCGCGCGTGCCGCGTCGATCAGGTCCAGCTGGGCCGGGTCGTCGACCATCACGGTCACCGCGGCGGCGAGCTTGGGGTCGTTCGCCAGCTCGCCGAACGAGGTCCGGTCGGCGGACGGATAGGCGAGCAGGACGTCCTCGAAGCCGGCCCGGGCCAGCCACAGCGACTCGTCGAGCGTGAACGACATGATCCCCGCGAACCCCTGGCGCGCCAGCACCCGCTCCAGGAGCGCCCGACACCGCACGGACTTGCTCGCCACCCGGATCGGCTTGCCGCCGGCGCGCCGGACGAGGTCGCCGGCGTTGGCGTCGAACGCCTCCAGATCGACGATGGCGACGGGCGCGTCGAGATGGGCGGTGGCCCGGTCGTACCGGGCCCGGTCGGCGGCGCGGGGAGTCATGGCCTGAGCTTGCCAGACGGGTTTACGGGTGGGTAGCCCCTGGGTTCCCGTGCTGCGGGGAACAGCCCGTAGAGTGGCGGGCATTGCCGGGGCAGGCACGACAACGGGACGACCAGGGGGGCGGGGATGAGCACTGACGCGCACCACCCCACGTCCCGCATCACCGACGCCCTGCTCCCGCCCGCGCCGACGGGCCCGAGCCCCGACGCCGGCGCCCCCGCGGCGCCCGGCATCCCAGGCCGGCCCGCTGCGCCGGTCGCGCGCACCGCTCACCCGCAAGCCGCCCCGCCGAGCCCGGCACAGCCGCCGACCGCTCCGGCCGGTACGGCCCCGGTGGCCCCGGTTCCCCGGACGCCGGGCACCGGCCACGCCGCCCGCACGGCCCCGCCGCGACCGTCGGGCCAGCCCGTGGCCCCGGCCGCCCCGCCGGTGGGTGCCTCGGGTGCGCCTCGGCGTACGGCGTCCATGCCGGCCGGCCCGGGCACCGGCCACCCCGCCCACACCCCTTCCGCCCCGCCGCGACCTGCGGCGGCCCCGCCCGTGGCCCCGGCCAGGCCGGGCGCCGCCCCGGACTCCGGACACACCGCCCCCGTCCCGCCGCGGCCGGCGGCGGCCCCGTCCATAGCGTCCGCGGGTCGGCCCACCCCCGCCGGTTCCGGCTCCGGTGTGCCCCCGCAGCAGCCCACGGCCGCTCCGCGCACCGCGCCCGCCGCCGGTGGCGGTCATCGACCGCCCGCCGCCGTCCCCTCCCCGCGCCCCGTGGGCCCCGCCCCCGACCTGCCCGCCGTCGAGACGACCACCCGACTGCGGCCCATCCGCGCAACCGAGCCCCCGCGCCCCGCGCCCTCCAGGCCCGCGCCCGCGCACCCCGCGCCGACCACGCCAGGGCCCCCGCGCCACCACCACGCCGCCTACCGCCCCTTCACCGTGCCGCCCGAGAGCCCCGTCGAGACGACCACCCGGCTGCGGCCCATCCGGGAGCGCCGGACCGGGCGGGTCGTCGCCGCAGGGGCCTGTCTCGTCCTCGGGGTCGGACTCGTCGGCGGGGCCGTCGCCGGGGCCGTGCTCGCCGCCACCGACGCCGGAGCGGCCGCCGAGCCCGCGGGGTACGAGCAGGCCAAGGGCCTGTGGCACGACGTCCCCGTCGACACCCTCTTCCCCCGTACCCTCGCCGGACCCGGCACCGGACCCGGCGCCGCCGATCGCACCTGGACACGGGTCGTCGTCGCGGCCGACGCCCCCTGCTCGGCCGCAGTGCTCCAGAAGAGCCTGCTCACGGCCGTGCAGGCCGTCGGCTGCGACCGCGTCCTGCGGGCCACCTACACCGACGCCACCGCCAGCAGCGTCGTCACCGTCGGCCTCGTCTTCACCCAGGCCGAACCCGAAGCCACCCGCTCCCTCGCCGGCGAGGGAGCCGCCCGGATCGCCGCCGACGTCCCCCCGGCGCGCGCCGCCCCCGGCACCGTCGCCGCCCGCTTCGGCGCCGCGCAGCGCGCCAGCTGGTTCACCCGCCCCCTCGCCGACCTCCCCGTCGTCGTCACCGCCGTCTCCGGCTTCGCCGACGGCCGCCCCGTCGCCACCCCCGAGCCCGCCGAACGCGCCATGGCCGCCGGACAGACCAGCGCCCCCGCCCAGGCCGGCCTCGGCCACGAGGCCAAGGGCGTCGCCGACCGCATCGAACGCGGACTGCGCGCGGCCCTCACCGCCGAGGCGACGAAGGACGGCGACCAGTGAACCGCCCCCGCACCCTCGCGGCAGTCCTCGCCACCGCCTTCGCCGTCCTCCCCGCCACCACCACCCCCGCGTACGCCGACACCATCCGCGCCCGCCAATGGGGCCTCGAAGCCATGCACACCACCCAGGCATGGCGCACCACCAAGGGCGAGGGCATCACCGTCGCCGTGCTCGACACCGGCGTCGACGCCCAGCACCCCGACCTCGTCGGCTCGGTCCTCGACGGCAAGGACCTCGTCGGCTTCGGCGCCGAACGCGGCGAGCGCGCCTGGGCCCGGCACGGCACCGCCATGGCCGGCATCATCGCCGGGCACGGCCACGGCACCGGCCGCCAGGACGGCGTCCTCGGGATCGCCCCGAAGGTGAAGATCCTGCCCGTCCGGGTCATCCTCGAAGGCACCGACAAGGCCCGCGACAAGGCCCGCAAGACCCGGGGCACGGCCCTCGCCGAGGGCATCCGCTGGGCCACCGACCACGGCGCCGACGTCATCAACCTCTCCCTCGGCGACGACTCCAAGTCCGCCCACGCCGACGCCGGCGAGGACGCGGCCGTCCAGTACGCCCTCTCCAAGGGGGTCTCCGTCGTCGCCTCGGCCGGCAACGGCGGCGAGAAGGGCAGCCACATCTCGTACCCCGCCGCCTACCCCGGCGTCGTCGCCGTCACCGCCGTCGACCGCTGGGGCACCCGCGCCTCCTTCTCCACCAGCCGCTGGTACGCCACCGTCAGCGCCCCCGGCGTCGACATCGTCATCGCCGACCCGGACCGCCGCTACTACGAGGGCTGGGGCACCAGCGCCGCCGCCGCTTTCGTCTCCGGCGCCGTCGCGCTGGTCCGCGCCGCCCACCCGGAGCTGACCCCCGCCCAGGTCAAGCAGCTCCTCATCGACACCGCGCGCAACAGGCCCAAGGACGGCCGCAGCGACGCCAAGGGGTACGGCACCGTCGACCCGGCCGCCGCGATCGAGGCCGGACTCAAGCTCAAGGGCGGCGACCCCAAGAGCGCCACCTCCGGCTACGCCGGCCGGTACTTCGGCCCCGGACCGCAGGCCGCCCCCGACGACGGCAAGCCGATCGGTCTGCTCGCCCCCACCGCCGGTGGCCTCGGAGCGCTGCTGCTCGCCGCGGCGGTCGTCCTGTGGCGCGGAAGCCGCGCTACAGGACCGCGCCCACCGCGCTGACCGCCGCCCGGGCCGCGTCTTCCACGAGCCCGATGCCCGCCTCCTTCGTGGCATGCCCGTCGGACACCACCGCCACCAGGTAGACGCGCCCGCCGGCCGTCACCCGCCCCACGCTGTTGATGTCCCACAGGCCGGTCGAGTCCCGCGGCAGCCAGCCGTTCTTCAGCGCCGGCCGGTCACCCGCCGCGGACACGCCCCAGTCCTGCCCGGCGACCACACCCTCCATCAGCTCCGCGGCATACGCGCGGGAGTCCGTGTCCAGTGGCGAATCGGCCCCGAACACCGCTGCCAAGAGCGCCAGTTGGTCTTCGGCCGTGGTCTGCGTCAGTCCCCACGCCGCCGCCCCGGTCGTCTCCGCGAGCCCGAGCCGCGCGTTCGCCGCGTCGAGCCCCTCGGCCCCGCCGACGCTCCGCCAGAGCACGGTCGCCGACGCGTTGTCGCTGTGCCGCATCATCGCGGCGGCGGCCGTCCGCTCCGCCGCGGTCGGCGCGCGTCCCTCGTCCTGCGCGCGCAGCAGCAGGGCCGCGAGGATGTCGAGCTTCACGATGCTGGCGGTGTCGTACGTCCGTCCCGCACCGCCGTACGAGGCCGAGCGCCCGGTCTCGAGATCGAGCAGCGCCACCGACACGGACCCGTCGCTCGCGGCGGCGACAGGTCCCACCGCCTCCGCGAGGACGGCGTCGAGATCCACTTCCACGGTCACGGTGGCGGTCTCCTCCATGCTGGGCCGAGAGGCGGCAGGGGCGGGATCGGCCGGACGTACGGCGGGCGCGCACAGGGCGGCCGCCGCGAGCACGACGGCCGGCAGGGCGAGGCGGGGACGGGGCATGGGCGGGACGCTAGGAACGCCGCCTGGGTGTGGGCTGTGCGCGAGCCGTCGACCCGCTGGGAAAGCGGCCCGGGAGCGGCGGTTAGGCTCGGTACGTGGCGCTCAAGAACATCCCTGACCCCGGTTTCTCCGACGACGACGGTACCGCCGACCCGCGGCTCGCCGCGGCCCTCGCGGCCTGGGCGGAGGACAGAACCGCCCACGGCCCCGTCCTGGAGGCCCTGCGGGACGTGCGCCTGCTCGTTCCCATCGTCGCCGTCCTCGGCGAGGTCGAGGAGGACCCCGAGACGGGGCTGCGCCGCGAGAAGACCAGCGACATGGCCGTGCCGACGCTGACCGCTGGCGACCGGCGGGCGCTGCCCGCGTTCACCTCGATCGCCTCGCTCGCGCTGTGGGACCCGGCGGCCCGGCCCGTCGCCGTCCCTCTGCACCAGGCGCTGCAGGCCGCCGCGCACGAGAAGGCCGACACCGTCGTCCTCGACCTGGCGGGACCCGTCCCGTACCAGCTGAGCGGCCCGGTGCTGCTGGCCCTCGCGGAGGGCCGCACCAGCGCGGACCCGCTGGACGACCCGGCGGTACGGGAGGCGGTGCGCAGCGCGGTCGCCGCCGAGCCCGCGGTCCTGCGCGCCCACCTCGGCCCCGGCAGCGCCGACGGCACCCTGGCGCTCGTCCTGGCCGACGACGCCGCCCCCGCGGAGGCCGCGCAGCGGGTGGCCCGCGCCCTGGCCGCCGACGAAACACTGAGGGCCCGCCTGGTGCGCGGCCTCGACCTGGCACTCCTGCCGGCCTCGGCCACGCCTCCGGGCGAGCCCTTCTACGTAAAGAACTGATCGGGTCCGGGGGGCGACCCCCGTACCCCCGCGGGCCGGTCGACGCGACGCCACGTCCTAGCCGTACACCGGCCCCGTGGCTGCCTTCGTCCGGGGGGGCGACCCCCGTACCCCCGACGAGGTTCCTAGCCGTACACCGGCCCCGTGTACTTCTCGCCCGGCCCCTGGCCCGGCTCGTCCGGGATGAGGGAGGCTTCGCGGAAGGCCAGCTGCAGGGACTTCAGGCCGTCCCGCAGCGGCGCCGCGTGGAAGGAGCTGATCTCCGTCGCGCCGGCGTCGAGGAGGCCCGCCAGCGCGTGGACCAGCTTCCGCGCCTCGTCGAGGTCCTTGTGCTCCTCGCCGTCCTCGGTGAGGCCGAGCTTCACCGCGGCGGCGCTCATCAGGTTCACCGCGACGGTCACGATGACCTCGACCGCGGGGACCTCCGCGATGTCACGGGTCATGTCGTCGAAGTCGGGGGACTCGGGGGAGTGGGGCGTCTCGCTCATGCCCACACGATAAGCCGGGCGCCCCTTCCTCCCTCCCTTCGGTCTCGGTTAGCGAACCCGGGCAGTCGGTGCTAACCTTGTGTAACGACCGGCCGGACACCTGTGTGCCCGGCCCACAAGTGGAGGCTCCGATCTCCCACCTGGCCGCCCTCGCGGGCGGCGGGTCACCGGTCAGGTGGCGCCCATCGTTCCGTACGGACGATGGAGCCGCCCGATGTGCGCCCCGCGGTTCACCGCGGCGGTGCTCCGGTATTTCCGTGGAGCCCCGCCTGTGTCCCGTCCGGGGCATTTTTCATATCCCGGCGCGGTTGGTCTCACTAAAACAGACAGTACGCGTCCGTCCGCCAGGCGGTCGCGTGGTGCTACCGAGGAGGATCCATCAGCGCCGAGCCCCGCATCAACGACCGGATTCGCGTTCCCGAGGTGCGACTTGTCGGTCCCAGCGGCGAGCAGGTCGGGATTGTTCCGCTTGCCAAGGCCCTGGAGCTCGCACAGGAGTACGACCTCGACCTGGTCGAGGTCGCGGCGAACGCCCGTCCGCCCGTGTGCAAGCTCATGGACTACGGGAAGTTCAAGTACGAGTCGGCCATGAAGGCCCGTGAGGCGCGCAAGAACCAGGCGCACACGGTCATCAAGGAGATGAAGCTCCGGCCGAAGATCGACCCGCACGACTACGACACCAAGAAGGGTCACGTCGTCCGGTTCCTCAAGCAGGGTGACAAGGTCAAGATCACGATCATGTTCCGTGGTCGCGAGCAGTCCCGCCCCGAGCTTGGCTTCCGGCTGCTGCAGCGGCTGGCTTCGGACGTCGAGGAGCTTGGCTTCATCGAGTCCAACCCGAAGCAGGACGGCCGGAACATGATCATGGTTCTTGGCCCGCACAAGAAGAAGACCGAGGCCATGGCCGAGGCGCGTGAGGCCCAGGCCGCGCGCAAGGCGGAGCGTCAGGGCGTCTCGTCCGACGAGACCGCCGAGGCTCCGGCCGAGGAGGCTTCGGCCGAGGCTGCCGCCGAGGCCGAGAACCCCGAGGCGTGACCCGAGGGGCTGCCACCCAGGCAGCCCCGGGCCCCGCCCGGAACCATCAAACGAAGATCTGACGCTCCCGTATGTCCGGTGTCCGCACCGGGGGGAGCGCCACTGACGAGGAGATAACGGCGCGATGCCGAAGAACAAGACGCACTCCGGTGCCAAGAAGCGCTTCAAGATCACCGGCTCCGGCAAGGTGCTGCGCGAGCGCGCCGGCAAGCGCCACCTGCTCGAGCACAAGTCGTCCAAGCTGACGCGTCGCCTCACCGGCAACGCCGAGATGGCCCCGGGCGACGCGGCCAAGATCAAGAAGATGCTGGGCATCTGAGCTTGATCTCCCGCCCTCGGCGACGAGGGCATCCGGCCAAGTCCGGGACCCATCCGTTTTCCGGGTCGTGTGAGTACCCCCACGACCCCGCTACAAGGAGTTAAGAAGTGGCACGCGTCAAGCGGGCAGTCAACGCCCACAAGAAGCGCCGGGCGATCCTCGAGGCGGCCTCCGGCTACCGCGGTCAGCGTTCGCGCCTGTACCGCAAGGCCAAGGAGCAGGTCACCCACTCCCTGGTCTACAACTACAACGACCGCAAGAAGCGCAAGGGCGACTTCCGTCAGCTGTGGATCCAGCGCATCAACGCCGCTGCCCGCCAGAACGGCATGACGTACAACCGCCTCATCCAGGGTCTGAAGGCCGCCAACATCGAGGTGGACCGCAAGATCCTCGCCGAGCTGGCCGTCAACGACTCCAACGCGTTCGCCGCGCTGGTCGAGGTCGCGCAGAAGGCCCTTCCGGCCGACGTCAACGCCCCGAAGGCCGCTGCCTGATCTCCAGGCCGCAGATCTTCTGCACCGGACCCGCAGGCCTTCGGGCCTGCGGGTCCGGTCGTGTTCGGAGCACACCAGCCCCTACCCGCCCGGACCCCCGAAAAGAGCCACCGACCCCATGGGTACCCCCGAGCTGATCTCCCCGCGTTCCCCGCGCGTCGTCGCCGCCAGGCGCCTCGCCAAGCGCAACTTCCGGGGCAAGGACCGCCTCTTCATCGCCGAGGGCCCGCAGGCCGTCCGCGAGGCCGTCCAGCACCGCAGCGGCACGGGTGAGCCCACCCTCGTCGAGCTCTTCACCACCGTCGAGGCCGCCGAGCGGTACGAGACGATCGTCGACGCCGCCCGCGCGGCCGGGGCCCGGGTCCACTTCGCCCCCGACGCCGTCCTCGCCGAGGTCTCCCAGACCGTCACCCCGCAGGGCCTCGTCGGGGTCTGCCGCTTCCTCGACTCGCCCTTCGAGGAGATCCTCGCCGCCAAGCCCAAGCTTGTCGCCGTCCTCGCCCACGTACGCGACCCGGGGAACGCCGGCACCGTGCTGCGCTGCGCCGACGCGGCCGGAGCCGACGCCGTCGTCCTCACCGACGCCTCCGTCGACCTGTACAACCCCAAGTCCGTCCGCGCCTCCGTCGGCTCCCTCTTCCACCTCCCGGTCGTCGTCGGCGTCCCGGTCGAGCAGGCCGTCGCCGGTCTGAAGAGCGCGGGCGTACGGATCCTGGCCGCAGACGGGGCCGGCGAGGACGACCTCGACGACGAGCTGGACGCCGGCACCATGGGCGGCCCCACCGCCTGGGTCTTCGGCAACGAGGCATGGGGGCTCCCGGAGGAGACCCGCGCGCTGGCCGACGCGGTGGTACGCGTGCCGATCCACGGCAAGGCCGAGAGCCTCAACCTCGCGACGGCCGCCGCCGTGTGCCTGTACGCCTCCGCGCGTGCCCAGCGCCCCCGAACCTCCGCCTGAGGGGGTCCACTCCGTCACTTCCACCTAGTAGGGTGACGGGCTCGGGGGCCCACTGCGCTACACGGAGGGGTGGGGAACGGGGATGACGGTCGGCACGGACAGTCCCGCACACGCACGGAGTGCCGAGCCGCCTGCCCCGGAGGACCCGGACGGGTCCTCCGGAACGGCACCGGACATCCACGGCATCGACCCCGACGAGCTGCCCGACGGCCTCGTCGTCGCCGACGCCACGGGCCGGGTCGTCTGCTTCAACGCCGCCGCCAGCCGCATCACCTCCGTCCCCGGCGGCCAGGCCATCGGCCTCCCGCTGGAGCAGGCGCTGCCACTGGAGGACCTCAAGGGCCGCCGCTGGTGGAGCCTCACCGACCCGTACGGCGGGCTCGCCACCCGCCGCGGCCAGCCCGAGCGCAATCTGCTGCTGCCCGGCGGCCGCGAGGTCCTGGTCTCCGCCCGCTACGTCCGCGATCACCCCACCGGACCCGTCCGCCGTGTCGTCGTCTCGCTGCGCGGCACCGAGGCCCGGCGCCGTACCGAACGCAGCCACGCCGAGCTCATCGCCACCGTCGCCCACGAGCTGCGCTCCCCCCTGACCTCCGTCAAGGGCTTCACGGCGACCCTGCTCGCCAAGTGGGAGCGGTTCACCGACGACCAGAAGCGGCTGATGCTGGAGACCGTCGACGCCGACGCCAACCGCGTCACCCGGCTCATCGCCGAACTCCTCGACATCTCCCGGATCGACTCCGGCCGGCTGGAAGTGCGCCGCCAGCCCGTCGACATCGCCGCCGCCGTCGGCCGCCACATCCAGGCCCACACCACCGGCGGCCAGTCCCCCGACCGCTTCTTCGTACGGGTCCGGCCGCAGCTGCCCGACCTGTGGGCCGACCCCGACAAGGTCGACCAGGTCCTCGGCAACCTGCTCGAAAATGCGGTGCGCCACGGCGAGGGAACCGTCACCATCGAGGTGGCACCCACCTGCGCCACCACCGACGGAGAGAAGGGAACGGCGGTCACCGTGAGCGACGAAGGCCCCGGCATCCCCGAGGAGTCGATGGGCCGTGTCTTCACCCGTTTCTGGCGGGGGAGCAAGCGCGGCGGCACCGGACTCGGCCTCTACATCGTCAAGGGCATCGTCGAGGCCCACGGCGGCACCATCACCGTCGGCCGCGGTCCCCGAGGCGGCGCCGAGTTCCGATTTATCCTGCCCGTCGGCGCCCCGGCCTATCTCGCCTGACGAGATCACCAGCCGCCCCGGCCGCCCACGGGCTCATTCGCGTCCTCGCACCCCGTTAGACTCGACCTTTGGCACGTTTGCGCCCTTGTCGTCGAGCGGGGCCGCGCCCAAGCCAGCCAAACGGAAGCACGGGAAGAGATGTCCGCACCCAATAAGTCGTACGACCCGGTCGAGGTCGAGGCCTTGAAACCGGAAGAGATCGAGCGCATGCGGGACGAGGCGCTCGCCGCCTTCGCCGCCGCGGGTGACCTCGACGCGCTCGCGCACGCGAAGGTCGCGCACACCGGTGGCACCTCGCCGCTCGCGCTGGCCAACCGGGAGATCGGCGCGCTGCCGCCGCAGGCCAAGGCCGCCGCCGGCAAGCTCGTGGGCCAGGCCCGCGGCGCCGTCTCCAAGGCCCTCGCCGCCCGGCAGGTCGAGCTCGAGGCCGAGCGCGACGCCCGCGTCCTGGTCGAGGAGGCGGTGGACGTCACCCTGCCGTACGACCGCGTTCCGGCCGGCGCCCGCCACCCGCTGACCACGCTCATGGAGCGGGTCGCCGACGTCTTCGTCTCCATGGGGTACGAGGTCGCCGAGGGTCCCGAGGTCGAGGCGGAGTGGTTCAACTTCGACGCCCTCAACTTCGTCCCGGACCACCCGGCGCGCCAGATGCAGGACACCTTCTTCGTCCAGGGCCCGGAGGGCACCACCGGTGACGAGTCCGGTGTCGTGCTCCGTACGCACACCTCCCCGGTGCAGGCCCGTACGCTCATCGACCGGGAGCCCCCGGTCTACGTCGTGTGCCCCGGTCGCGTCTACCGCACCGACGAGCTCGACGCCACGCACACCCCGGTCTTCCACCAGATCGAGCTGCTCGCCGTCGACGAGGGCCTGACCATGGCCGACCTCAAGGGCACCCTGGACCACATGGTCCAGGCGCTCTTCGGACCCGACATGAAGACCCGGCTCCGCCCGAACTTCTTCCCGTTCACCGAGCCGTCCGCCGAGATGGACATGCTCTGCTACGTCTGCCGCGGCGAGTCCGTCGGCAACCCGGACCGCCCCTGCCGCACCTGCGGCAGCGAGGGCTGGATCGAGCTGGGCGGCTGCGGCATGGTCAACCCCAAGGTGCTCGTCGCCTGCGGTGTCGACCCGGAGAAGTACAGCGGATTCGCCTTCGGGTTCGGCATCGAGCGGATGCTGATGTTCCGCCACAACGTCGATGACATGCGAGACATGGTCGAGGGTGACGTCCGATTCACCCGGCCGTTCGGGATGGAGATCTGATGCGGGTCCCGCTTTCTTGGCTGCGGGAGTACGTCGACCTGCCGGCGACGGAGACCGGACGTG
This sequence comes from Streptomyces sp. NPDC059567, assembly GCF_042735655.1. Taxonomy (NCBI): domain Bacteria; kingdom Bacillati; phylum Actinomycetota; class Actinomycetes; order Kitasatosporales; family Streptomycetaceae; genus Streptomyces; species Streptomyces sp. NPDC059567. The sequence continues at coordinate 59,973 of NZ_JBHWBS010000042.1, forward strand.
ACGTCCAGGCCAAGCTCATTCCGGCAGGACTCGAGGTCGAGACCGTCGAGCAGCTCGGCGCCGGCCTGACCGGCCCGCTGGTCGTCGGCAAGGTCCTCACCATCGAGGAGCTGACGGAGTTCAAGAAGCCCATCCGCTTCTGCACCGTCGACGTCGGCCAGGCCAACGGCACCGGCGAGCCCCAGGAGATCATCTGCGGCGCCCGGAACTTCGCCGAGGGCGACAAGGTCGTCGTGGCGCTGCCCGGCGCCGTGCTCCCCGGAGACTTCCGGATCGCCGAGCGCAAGACGTACGGCCGGGTCTCCCGCGGCATGATCTGCTCCGGCGACGAGCTGGGCATGGGCGACGACGGCTCGCACGGCATCATCGTGCTGCCGCCGGAGCTGGAGATCGGCATCGACGCCACGAAGCTCCTGGAGCTGTACGACGAGGTCCTCGACATCGCCGTCACGCCCGACCGCGGCTACTGCCTCTCGATGCGCGGCATCGCCCGCGAGACCGCCATCGCGTACGGCCTGCCGCTGCGCGACCCGGCGCTCCTCGACGTGCCCGCGCCGAACTCGTACGGCTACCCGATCCAGGTCGCCGACCCGATCGGCTGCGACCGCTTCACCGCCCGTACGGTCGTCGGGGTCACCCCCGAGGCGCGCACCCCCATCTGGATGCAGCGCAGGCTGCAGAAGGCCGGCATGCGCACCGTCTCGCTCGCCGTCGACATCACCAACTACGTGATGCTGGAGCTCGGTCAGCCGCTGCACGCCTACGACCGCACCCGGCTCGACGGCCCCATCGGCGTCCGCCGTGCCGCCGCCGGAGAGACGATCACCACGCTCGACGGTGTCAAGCGCGTCCTCGACTCCGGGGACCTGCTGATCACCGACAGCAGCGGCCCCATCGGTCTGGCCGGCGTGATGGGCGGCGCCCACACGGAGATCGCCGACCCGGTGACCGACCCCGAGACGGGCATCGTCACGGGCACCACCGAGGTCGTCATCGAGGCCGCGCACTTCGACGCGATCTCGATCGCCCGCACGGCCCGCCGCCACAAGCTGGCCTCCGAGGCGTCCAGGCGCTTCGAGCGCGGGGTCGACCCGCAGGCCGCGGCCGCCGCCGCGCAGCGCTGCGTCGACCTGCTCGTGCTGCTCGCGGGCGGCACGGCCGAGGCCGGTGTCACCGAGATCGTCGCCCCGTCCGCGCCGCGCACGGTCACCATGCCGGCGAACCACCCGGACAAGGTCGCGGGCGTCGACTACGGCCGCGAGACCGTCGTCCGCCGCCTCCAGGAGATCGGCTGCGACGTCTACGGGCAGGACGAGCTCGTCGTCACCGTCCCGTCGTGGCGTCCCGACCTGTTCGTGCCGAACGACCTGGCCGAAGAGGTCATCCGGCTGGAGGGCTACGAGAACCTGCCCTCGACGCTGCCCAAGCCGCCCGCCGGGCGTGGCCTCACCGAGCGCCAGCGCACCCACCGCCGGGTCGGCCGCGCACTGGCCGGCGCCGGCTACGTGGAGGCGCTGAACTACCCGTTCATCGGCGCGCAGGTCTTCGACCAGCTCGGCCTGGACGCGGACGACGCCCGCCGCCGCGTGGTCACGCTCGTCAACCCGCTCTCCGACGAGGAGCCCGCGCTCCGTACGACGCTGCTGCCGGGCCTGCTCGGCGCGCTGCGCCGCAACGACGGACGCGGCAGCCACGACCTGGCGCTCTTCGAGACCGGTCTGGTCTTCCGGCCGGGCGACCAGCCGGGTGTCGCGGTGCGACTGCCCGTCGACCGTCGTCCCACCGACGAGGAGATCGCAGGCGTCAACGCCGCGCTGCCCGCGCAGCCGCGTCGGGTCGCCGTCGTCCTCGCCGGCGCCCGCGAGCAGGCCGGCTGGTGGGGCAAGGGCCGCCCGTCCGACTGGGCCGACGCGATCCAGGCGGCGCGCACCGTGGCCGCCGAGGCCGGTGTCGAGCTGATCGTCAGCGCCGACCAGCACGCCCCGTGGCACCCCGGCCGCTGCGCCGCGTTCCACGTGGTCGTGGACGGCGAGCAGGTCCTCGTCGGCCACGGCGGCGAGCTGCACCCGCGCGTCGTGAAGGCGCTCGGCCTGCCGGACCGCACCTGCGCGATGGAGCTGGACCTGGACCTGGTGGAGAAGGCGAACGAGGGACCGCTGAAGGCCCCGAGCATCTCCTCCTTCCCGGTGGCCACGCAGGACGTCGCCCTGGTCGTCGACGCGGCGGTCCCGACCACCACGGTCGAGGCCGCGCTGCGCGACGGCGCGGGTGAACTGCTGGAGTCCATCCGGCTGTTCGACGTGTACACGAGCGACCAGCTCGGCGAGGGCAAGAAGTCCCTGGCCTACGCGCTGAAGTTCCGTGCCACGGACCGCACCCTCACGGTCGACGAGGCCAGCGCCGCGCGCGACGCGGCCGTGGCCCTCGCGGCCGACCGCACGGGCGCGGTGCTGCGCGGCGCCTGAACGCGCTGACCCCCGGAGGGGGCCGGCCCGGTGACCACCGG
>NZ_JBHWBS010000043.1:0-58805 GCF_042735655.1 Streptomyces sp. NPDC059567
CCCTTTGGCCCCCCGGAGTAAAATACTCCCCCCACCCATCCCAACCCGATGGGCCCCGGGGCGGCCCCCCGCGCGTCCCCCCCCGCCCCGCCCCCCGGCCGCCCCCGCCCCCGGGGGGCCGCCGGTTTGGTGCCCGTCCCCGGACAGGGACGGGCACCAGGGCCTGCCGGGTTCAGCACATCTTGTAGTCGTGCCTGGTGGAGTTGTAGGAGCAGGTGCCGGGCTTGGTGCCTTGGCCTTCTGCAGGGTGGCGGTGTCCTTAGCTCGTATGGGGCTCGGGCTCCACTGGCACTGGAGTCCTATGCACGATTGCTCGCCCGGCGCGGCCGGAGCGACGAGGCGTTCACTCTGCTGCAGCCGCACATCGACGACTGGTCCCTCGCTGCGGCCCTGGTCGATGTCGCGGAGGGCGCCGGCCGCGACGAGGAAGCCGCCGCACTGCTCGCCGCCCGGATCCCAACCGAGCGCCCACGCGACACTCCTTGTCGCGTGGGAATCAGACACCGAGTGGCTGTAACGAGTGTGGTCACGGACGGCTTCGGGCGGCCTGTGCCGGTCCCATGCAAGCGGCGGCGATCGCCTCGGTGTCCCAGTAGAAGGGGCGGACTTCAGAGATCCGCCCGTCGTTGACCGTGATCGTCTGCAAGATCGGGAACGTGAGCTCGCGGCCGGTGGCGCGGGCACGAGCACGGACCTGGGTGAGCACCACCGCAATACCGCCGGTGGCGAGGTACTCCTGCTCCGCCATGTCGAACGACTCCCACACCTGGCTCATCGCGAGGAAGAACCCTTCCATGCCCTCGTGCCCATGCCAGGTTCCGCCATAGGGCAGAGCATCGGCTTGATACAGCACGACATCAGGAGCGAAGAAGGGAGCAAGCAGGTCGAACGAAGCCTCGCCCGGGCCTCCGGCCGCCAGGTACTCCGCCTCGGCCGCATACATGCCGGTCAGGACCGTTACCGAGTCAGTCTCGGATCGAATCGTCATACCGCAAGCGTGATCAAACGAGACGGACCACGCTGGCGGTAGTCGGACATCGACCTGAGGCCGACGTCAGTACCAGTGCGCCGACAGCGGTAGGGGCGCGCCTCTCCGCGCCCGCATCCGGCACTGGGCCTCCGCCAACTTGAAGTCGCAGTTCGAAGGTCTGGTGTGCCCCGTGTTCAGGGGACTCACCCTGATCGTGGGCGGCAGCCCGCGGAGAAGATCGTCAGTCAGGAGCCGCTCTCATAAGAGGAGGCACCGACGGCGGGGTAAAGCAGTTCGTCCTGAGGTGCCTGTGCCATTACGGTGGCGCGATGGCGTACGTGCGGGAGATGGATGCGGCCGACATCGAGGCCGTTTCGACGATCCGAGTCCGAGGATGGCAGGCGGCGTACGCCGGCGTCGTTCCCCAGACGTACTTGGATGCCATGACGGTGGAAGGTGATGCCAGGCAACGGCGGCAGTGGTTCTCTCAACCCGGACGAGAGTCACGAGATCTTGTGGCACTCGGTGACCGTGGCCCGGTGGGGTGGATCTGCTTCGGGCCGTGTCGAAGTGAGGCGCCCGATCTGGGACGGGTCGGTGAGGTCTACGCCCTGTACGTCTCGCCGGATCTGATCGGCCAGGGCATCGGCCGGATCCTCCTGGACGAGGCTCATGCTCAGATGAAGGGCCAGGGCTTCGAGGCGTCAGCTCTGTGGGTTCTGCGTGACAACCAACGAGCCCGGCGCTTCTACGAACGGGCTGGCTATCAGGCTGACGGTGCGGCTCAGGACGACGTCTACGACGGGATCACACTCACGGAGCTCCGTTACCAGCACGTGCTTTGAGCCGAGCGACGCTTGACGCATCTTTGCCAGGTCGAGGACCGCCATCTCTCGCTCCAGGATCACCCGGAGAAGTACGCCCGTCTCGTCGCCCTGAAGGACCGCTACGACCCCGGGAACGTCTTCGCCCTCAACCGGAACATCCCGCCGCCGGTAGGGGGCGCCTGGTCGGACTCGTCTAGGCCGTGCCGGGGTGCAAGGTGGCCTCGCCGGCGAGGCGGACGCCGACCCTCCGGCCCGGTTCCACCCGCAGCGGAGTGGGGGTGCGGATGTCGACCTGCTCGTCCAGGCCGACGACGGCGACCGTGACCAGGGCGTCGTGGCCGAAGAAGCGGACATCGGTCACGACGCCTTCGGCGTCGGCGCCGTCCGGCTCCGCGAGCCGGAGCTGCTCGGGCCTCAGGAGGACCAGCCCCTCGCGACGGCCCGCCGGAACGGCGGCCAGCGGGATGCGCCCCAGCGCGGTCGTGGCCACGTCCTTGTCGGCGGTGCCGGGCACGAGGACGGCGTCTCCGACGAAGGAGGCCAGCCACGGGTCCAGCGGCCGGTGGTAGAGCTCCTCCGGGGTGGCGCACTGGGCCACGCGCCCCTCGCGCAGGACGGCGACGACATCGGCGGTGGAGAGCGCTTCCTGCCGATCGTGCGTCACGAGCAGTCCGGTCGCGCCGCTCTCCCTGAGCACGGCACGGACCTCAGCCCGTATGGCACCGCGCAGTCCACTGTCGAGTGCGCTGAACGGTTCGTCGAGGAGCACGAGATGAGGCCGAGGGGCGAGCGCGCGGGCGAGAGCCACGCGCTGCTGCTGACCGCCCGAGAGCTCGTGCGGCATGCGGTCGCCGTAGCCGGGCAAACCCACCAGGTCGAGCATCTCCCCCACGCGCACCCGCCCCGCCGAACGGTCGAGGTCGCTCAGTCCGAAGGCGACGTTCCGGGCCACGCTCAGGTGCGGGAAGAGCGCGCCCTCCTGGGGGACGATCCCGATGCGTCGCCGCTCGGGCGGCAGGTGGACGCCGGGGCCTCCGAGGAGCCGGCTGGCGACGGTCACGGTGCCGGCGTCGGCCTTCAGGAAGCCCGCGATCACCCGCAGCAGAGTGGTCTTGCCGCAGCCGGACGGGCCGAGCACGGCGGCAAGGGCGCCCCCGGGGACGGCGAGGTCCAGGCCGTCGAGGACCGGTGCCCCCGGCCCGTACGCCTTGACGACCTGGCGGACCTCGAGCTCGTTCATGTGCGGTGCCTTCCGAGGAGGTACGAGGGAACGGCTGCCAGCAGGATCAGCGCAGCGGCGTAGGGGGCGGCCGCCGCGAAGGACCCGGTGCCGGTCTCGGTCCACAGCCGGGTCGCCAGGGTGTCCATGCCGGTGGGGCGCAGCAGCAGTGTGGCGGGGAGTTCCTTCATGCAGACGACGAAGGTGAGGGCGGCGCCGGCCGCGACGCCGGGTGCGGCGAGCGGCAGCGTGACCTCCCGGAGCACGCCGAACGGGGTACGTCCCAGGGAGCGGGCCACGTCGTCGAGGACGGGCGGCGCCTGGAGGACGGCGGCGCGGGTGGCGGCCACCGCGACGGGCAGGAAGAGCACAGCGTAGGCGCAGATCAGGAGGGGTGTCTCCTGGTAGAGCGGGCGCGCGTAGCGCACGGCGAAGAAGACGAGGGCGAGGGCCACGGTGATGCCGGGCACGGCGTGGCCCGCGTACGCGGCCTGTTCGAGGAGGTGGGCGAGGCGGCCTCGGTGGCGGGCGGCGATGACGCCGACCGGCAGCGCGAGCAGAGCGGTGAGGGCGGCGCCCGCGGCGGCCACACCGAGGGTGGTGAGCGCGGTGGCGGTCAGCGTGGCCGAGTTCCACGTGGCGGAGGTGCCGACGGCGAGCCAGTACCCGAGCGTGGCGAGCGGGAAGCCGACGGCCAGGGCGACAATCGCCCCGCACCAGGCGAGCGCGAGGGGCTTGAGGCGTCCTAGGGCTACCGGGACGGCCCGCCGGGCGGTTCCGGTGCCGGTACGGGAGTAGACGGCGCGGCCCCGGGTGCGGGTCTCGGCGGCGACGAGCAGCACCGTCATGACGACCAGGACGGCGCTGAGCGCTGCTGCCGGGGTGCGGTCGAAGCTGGCGCGATAGGAGGTGTAGATGCCCCGGGTGAAGGTGTCGTACCGCATGAGGGAGACGGCGCCGAAGTCGGAGAGCACGTACAGCGCGACGAGGAGCCCGCCGCCGGCGGCAGCGGGGCGCAGCTGGGGCAGGGTGACGCGCAGGAAGGTGCGCAGCGGGCCGTGGCCGAGGGAGCGCGCCACCTCCTCGTGGCCGGGATCGGTGCCGCGCAGAGTGGCGGCGACCGGCAGGTACACGTAGGGAAAGCTCGCCAGGGTCAGTGCGATCGCCGAGCCGGTGAAGCCGGCGAGGGACGGCGCGGCGGACAGCCACGCGAACGCGGTGACGTAGCTGGGCACCGCCAGTGGCAGCGTGACCAGTACGGACCAGGCGCGGGCGCCGGGCAGCGCGGTACGGACCGTGAGCCAGGCGAGCGAGATGCCGATGAGCAGACAGGCGGCGACGACCACGGTGGTCAGTCCGAGGCTGCGCAGAAGGAGTTCGCCAGTGCGGGAGTCGGCGATGACGTCCCAGGCGAAGGCGGGGCCGTGTTCGAGGGCGCGCACGGCGAGGTAGCCGAGCGGCAGCACGGCGAGGGCGGCCGCGAGCACGGCGGGCACGATCAGGATCAGGGACGGCCGGCCGACGGCACGCCCCCGCCCGGCAGGTGCCTGGGCACCCGCCGGGCGGGGGTCGCGAAGGGCCGGGGCGGAGCGCTCCGGTGCGGTCACGTCAGACCAGTCCGACATCCTGGAGCATGGCCAGCGTCTCCTTGAGGGAGGCAAGCCGGCCGAGGTCGATCTTCGGCGGCTGCAGGGTCTCCAGCGGCGGCACGCCCTCGGCGGTCTTTACTCCGGCGGCCAGCGGGTACTCCTTCGTCTCCTGGGCGAAGTACTCCTGGGCCTCGGCGGAGAGGAGGTAGTCGACGGCCTTCTGCGCGAACCCGGCCTGCTTCTTGTCGGCGCCCTTGAGGATGCCGACGCCGGCGACGTTGACCAGGCCGCCCGGGTCGCCCTTGGGCAGGTAGTGGACCTTGGCCTTGAGCTTGTCGGCGCCCTTCTCGGCGGCCTGCTCGTACCAGTAGTAGTGGTTGATCAGGCCGAGCGAGACCTCGCTCTTGTCGACGGCCTCAAGGACCTTGAGGTTGTTCTCGTACGCCTTGGGCTCATTGGCCTTCAGGCCTTCGAGCCAGGTGCGGGCGGCGTCGTCGCCCTCCAGGACGCGCATGCCGGTGACGAAGGCTTGGAAGGAGGCGTTGGTCGGAACGAAGCCGATCTTGCCCTTCCACTCCGGCTTCACCAGGTCGTGCACGCTCTCCGGGGGCGTGGGCACCTTGTCGGGGTTGTACGCGATGACGCGGACGCGGCCGCTGACACCGGTCCAGTCACCGGCCGAACCACGGTATTCCTGGGCGACCTTGTCCAGCGTGGCCTTGGGAAGCGGGGCCAGGCGGTTCTCCTTGGAGAGCGCTCCGAGGGCTCCGGCGTCCTGGGAGAGGAAGAGCCCGGCCTCGGTCTTGTCACCCTCCTCCAGGAGCTGCGCGGAGAGCTCGGCACTGTCGCCGTAGCGAACCTCGACGTTGGTGCCGAGATGCTTCTCCAGCTTCTCGATGAGCGGCTTCACCAGGTTCTCGTTACGGCCGGAGTAGATGACCAGTCCGGCCGGTTCGTCGCTGCCGCAGCTCACGAGCGCGGGAACGAGCAGGGCTGCCGCGGTGAGCGCGGTCAGCGTGCGAGCCAAGGGGCGGCGCATGTGAGGTGATGCCTTCCTGCCGTGCCGATCGCTGCCCTCGCCCACGGCGATTGGTTCCTGCGACGAGCGACGAAGAGCTACTGGGAGAACCTGTGAATACCGCATTGATAAGGTAAAGCTAACCTAATGGTCAAGTCAGGCTTTGATAACGGACCGGTCGCGAATAGGCATCCAGCGTCACCACCCCCTCTTCTCGATTAGGAAAGCCTTACCTACGATGCGCCCGTGACGCTCCTCCCTGCCCCGCCCGTCGGCGGCCACGCCCTCCCCCTCGCCCACGGCCTCGCGCTGCACGGCGACCGCACCGCTCTGGTCACCGCCGAGGGCGAGGTCTCCTACGGCGAGTTGGCCCGTCGGGTCGCGGACACCGCCCGGCGGCTCGGCTCCGGGCGCCGCCTCGTGCTCCTCCCCGGCGCCAACGCCGTCGGCGCGCTCGTCGTCCACCTGGCCGCGCTCTCGGCGGGGCACCCGGTCCTACTCGTCCCCGGCGATCACCCGGAGGCCGTTGCGGCGCTGACCGCCGCCTACGACCCGGACGTCGTCGTCCATCCGGGCTCCGGCTCCGGCGAGTGGCGGATCGAGGAGCGGCGGACGGGATCTGCTCACGACCTCCACCCCGATCTCGCCCTGCTCCTGAGCACCTCGGGCTCGACCGGCTCCCCCAAGCTCGTCCGGCTCTCGTACGAGAACCTCCAGGCGAACGCCAAGTCGATCGCCACGTACCTCGGGATCCGCGACACCGACCGGGCCGCGACGACCCTGCCGATGCACTACTGCTACGGCCTGTCCGTCATCCACAGCCACCTGCTGCGCGGCGCCGGCCTCGTCCTCACCGAACTCTCGGTCGCCGACGCCTGCTTCTGGGACCTCTTCCGCACCGCCCTCGGCACGGCCCTGGCCGGAGTCCCGTACACCTTCGACCTCCTCGACCGCGTCGGCTTCGCCGAGATGGACCTGCCCCACCTGCGGTACGTCACCCAGGCCGGCGGACGCCTCGCCCCCGAGCGGGTCACCCGGTACGCCGAGTTGGGGCAGCGTCGCGGCTGGGACCTCTTCGTCATGTACGGCCAGACCGAGGCGACCGCCCGCATGGCCTATCTGCCGCCGGAGCTCGCGACCGCGCATCCGGGAGCGATCGGCGTTCCCGTTCCCGGCGGTTCGTTCTCCCTCGAAGCCGTCGACGAGACCTCCGGGTTCGGGGAGGACGTCGGCGAACTCGTCTACTCCGGCCCGAACGTCATGCTCGGCTACGCCCACACCCCCGACGACCTCGCCCTCGGCCGCACCGTCGACACCCTGCGCACCGGTGACCTGGCCCGGCGTACCGACGACGGCCTGTACGAGATCGTCGGCCGCCGCAGCCGGTTCCTGAAGATCCTCGGCCTGCGGATCGACCCCCAGCAGGTCGAGACGACACTCGAAGAGCGCCACAGTCTCAGCGCGCTGTGCGCGGGGGACGACAAGGGTCTCGCCCTCGCCGTCGTGCGCGAGCCGGGATGGGACGAGCGGCGGATCCGAAGACGCGTCGTCGACGAGTTCGGCCTGCCAGCGCGCGCGATACGCGTCCACCTGCTGCCCGAACTCCCCCGCCTGCCCACGGGCAAGCCCGACTACCAGGCCGTCCGCACCCTGAGCCGGCCGGACGACGCCGGAGTCCCTCCCGGCGGCGCGGGCACCGACGACCTGCGCGCTCTCTACGCCCGGATCCTCGACCGCACGGACGTGACACCCGACAGCACCTTCGTGGGGCTCGGCGGCGACTCCCTGTCCTACGTCGAGATGTCACTCCACCTCGAAGAGCGCCTCGGCCATCTCCCCACCAGCTGGCACACGACACCGATCAGCGAACTACGGCTCCCCGAGCGGAAGACTCCCCTGCGGGCCCGGGTCCGGTCCTTGGAGACCAGCGTCGCTCTGCGCGCGGTCGCGATCGTGTGCATCGTCGGCTCGCACGTCCGTCTCTTCGAGATCCGCGGCGGTGCGCATCTGCTGCTCGCGGTGGCCGGCTTCAACTTCGCCCGCTTCCTACTCACCTCCGCCGAGCGACGCGAACGCGTCCGCCGCACGGGCCGGAGCATCGCGCGCATCGCACTTCCGTGCATGGCCTGGACCGCCTTCGCAATCCTGATCGGCGCCGGCTACGACCTGAGCAACCTCCTCCTATTGCACAACGCCCTCTTCCCGCAGGACATGGGGCCGGGTCTGCACCTGTGGTTCGTGGAAGCGCTCACGTACATCCTCCTCGCGACGCTCGCGCTGCTTGCCCTGCCCGCCGTCGACCGGGCCGAACGGCGCTTCCCGTACGGACTCCCACTCGCCCTCGTCGCACTCGGGCTGCTCACCCGCTACGAGCTGGTCGGCCTCCCCGAACGCTCCCAGATCACCGACGCCGTCACCGTCTTCTGGCTGTTCGCCCTCGGCTGGGCGGCCGCGAAGGCCCGCACGACGCCCCATCGGCTGCTCATCACCCTCGCCGCGCTCGCCACAGTCCCCGGCTTCTTCCCCGGCGAACCACGGCGCGAGGCGTTCGTCCTCATCGGCTTCGTCCTGCTGGTGTGGTTCCCCACGCTTCCCAGCCACCACCGGGTCAATCAGGCGGCGGGGCTCCTCGCGGCCAGCTCGCTCTCCATCTACCTGACGCACTGGCAGATCTACCCGATCCTGGACGACATCTCCGAACCCCTGTCCCTGGCCACCGCCCTCCTCTTCGGCATCGCCTACGCCAAGGGTGCGGACCGTCTGACCCGAAGGCTGCCGGCGCTGCCTCGCCTGGCCGCACTGCGCACGGAATGGCTCGGCTCCCGCCGGAAATACTCCTGAATCGTGCGCCTCGTGATGCTCTGGCGGACGGTGGGCCTGCCAGGGGACAAGTCGAGGTCCGCGAGGAACAGGGCCGGTTCTCCTCACCGTTCAGGGCGTGCACAGCGACCAGCGCGATGACGAGGCGGCCGAACGCCGACTTCGCTTCCTCGAACACGAGGGGACCGAGCGGGGCAGGCGTGTCGAGCGGCCGACACCGAGGGTGCGGGCGGGGTCGCGGGAAGATCCGTTCCTGCTTCAGGGTCCGGAACAGGCTGCGCAGAGCGCAGTCGAGTTGGCCGCCCGCAGCACCAGTCAGGCTCCGGGCCGCCTGCGCGACCCCGCCGTCGTTGACTTCGCGCAGGCTGACCACGCCCCTGTCCGAACAACCTACAAGGAGGGCTGGAGCCCGGACATGTACCTGCGGATGCACCGGAATCCGCGCGGCAGGTGCTGCCGTCGCCATTCACCGCGCAGCACCAACACCCAGGTCCCCACCTCGTGGGCCAGCTGGGCCGGCAGGCCGCTGACCGTGCGCTCGACGGTCGACCTTATGGCCGCACTGGAGAGTCCGTGGCCAAGGCCAAGGCGGCCCCACGGCGGGATGGACGACGGCGGGCACGCCAGCGTCCACGAGATGCCGAAAAGAACGCTGCGGCCGAGAAGAAGGCGCCTACGAAGAGGGCGGCGGCCAAGAAGCCCGCGGCGAAGAAAGCGACGCGGCGGAAGTCCGTCTGAAGAAAGGCAGCGCCGTCGCCTGCGAGTGGGGGGCGTACCGCAGGCGACGGCTGGAGCGAGGCCACTCGCTGAGCTCCCTGTGCCCCCGAATCCCTCCGGTACACCCACCGCTTCACGGGAACCGTGTCCTGGTGGGCTCGGCGCAGTCCGCACGCACCCCCAGCCGTGGCCCTACTGTTACGGCGCTCGCTCATCACTGGATCGATGCGGGCATGGCGACGGTCTTGAGGGATGTCGAGACCAGCTGACTAACCGTCAGCAAAGTCGGCATTGAGTCGGCATCCGTCTGACTAGAGCTGACCACAGATGGACGAACCTGGGAGTCGCCGCCAATCCTGATGCAACTGCGAGCGGCAACGGATTCACGTACCGCACCGGCACTAACCGGAAGCCGTTGTCCGCAACCACGTACACCTGATCCACGTCGAGAAACAGCAGATCAACGGACCCTTCCCCGCGCCTTCAGCGGGGTGGCCGGCAGCTCCGGGGCCGGAAGCGGAGCGCCGTCGTAGCCCTTCACCTCGCCGAATCGGGTGCCGTTCGCCCACGCCTCGCGCGCCTCCTCGATGTCCTGCTGCGAGCGGCCGATCCAGTTCCAGAACATGACGATCTCCTCCTCGAACGGCTCGCCGCCCAGGAGCATCAGGCCGGCGTCCGAGATCGCGCGCAGGGGGAGTTCCGTGCGGCCGCAGCCGAGGTAGAGCATCGAGCCGGGGAGGACCGGGACGCCGTCGACGTGGGCCTCGCCCGACATCGACAGGACCGCGTACTCGAAGTCCGGCTCCAGCGGGAGGTTCGTCTCCGTACCCGCCGCGAGGGCGAGGTCGGCGCCGATCAGGGGGCTGTAGGTGGTGCCGGGGGACTCCGCGCCGTCGAGTTCGCCCATGATCACCGTGGCCGTCAGGCCGGGGGCGGTGACCTGCGGGAGGGTCGCGTGGTGCTGGAAGTGAGGCTCGACGTGGCGGTGGGCGTCCGGGAGCGCGACCCACAGCTGTGCGCCGTGGAGGAAGCGGGCGTGGGACTTGGGGCTCTCCTCCGAGTGGGAGATCGCCCGGCCGGAGGTCATCAGGCCCAGCTCGCGCGGGCGGATCGTCTCGAGGCTGCCCGTGCTGTCCCGGTGCAGGACCTCGCCCTCATGGAGCCAGCTGACGGTCTGGAGCCCCATGTGGGGGTGCGGCGGGACCTGCATCCCGGGCTCGTCGGCGATGTCGTCGGGACCGTAATGATCGACGAACGCCCAGGCGCCGACCATGCGGCGGCCGAGATTCGGGAGCAGGCGGCGGACTTCGGTCGACTCGCCGAGCTGGACGTGGCGGGGACTGAGGAGTTCCCTTACCGGCTCGGCGACGACGAAGCCGCGGCCGCCGCAGACGCTGAGGGCGGCCTGACGATCAAGATTGCTCATGACGCTCAACCTATTCCTGTCCGGGGACGACGTGGGCGTGTCTCCACGCGAAAATGCACAGCGGAACGTAGTGGAATCATCAACCACTCTCCGGTGTTGACCGAAGTGCCACCCCACCGGACGGCAGAGTAGGGATCCCACGAGGGAGAGCAAGTGAACGACACGTACTACGAGTTCGGAACAGCCGGCGAGCGCTGGGACCGTGCCCAGCTGTTCTTCGAGGCGAAGGAGTACCTGACGGCCGTCCGCATCCTGCGCGGCCTGGTCGCCGATCACCCCGAGCAGACGGCGCAGCGCCTGCTGCTCGCCCGCGCCTACTACCACTCGGCGCAGCTCTCCCGCGCCGAGGCCGAGCTGCGCGCCGTGCTCGACCGGGACCCGGTGGAGCAGTACGCCCGGCTGATGCTCGGCCGCACCCTTGAGCGGCAGGGGCGGGCCGCCGAGGCCGCGCCGCACCTGCGGCTCGCCGCCGCGATGGCCGGAGAACAGCTCGACTGACCCCCCTGACGCCGGACCGCACCGGCCCGCCGACTCCCGTGCCCTGCGCGAGGAGCCGGGGACGGTTCGGTAGGCTCGCCGTGGGAGGTTCGAGTCGTGCGTACGGGACGAGTGGGACGCGGCAACACGAGAGCGGGCGGCGCCTTGGCGCAGCTGCTGCTCGTCGTGGTGCTCGCCCTCGGCGTCTTCGTGATGCATGCCGTGGGCCACCCGGAGAGCCCGTCGGACGCCGCGGCGGACGGCATGACGCATGTCTCCGCCGCCCCGCACCCGATGGAGGACGAGGCGCCCGCCTCCTCCCACGATCCCGGCATGGATATGGACATGACCACGCTCTGCGTGGCGGTCCTCGGGATCTGGGCGCTGGCGCGGTTCGTCCTCGCCGCGCTCGGACGCCGCCCCGACTGGCTGGTCCGGCTCCTCGGCCGACTCACCCACGCGCCGGGTCCGAACGCCCCGCCGCCCATACCTCCCGACCTCGCCCAGCTGTCCGTACTGCGGATTTAGGCCGAACCGCCACCGCGGGCACTTTGTGCTGCCCGCAGAAGCGTCCGTTCAGCCCTTTCCGCGCGTACGCGTCGCTCGCGTACGCCGTACGACAGCACACGAGGTGTGACACACATGCGTGCCTTCGACAACCCCACCAGCAGGAAGCCGGCGCTCGCCGGCGCCGTGGCCGCCGCGGCGCTCCTGCTCTCCGCCTGCGGCTCCGGCAGTGGCTCCGACAGCGACTCCACGAGCGGGATGGACCACGGCGCGAAGACCGGCGCGTCCGCCACCGCCGCCCCCTCCGCCTCCCCCGGCGCCTTCAACGACGCGGACGTCGCGTTCGCGCAGGCGATGATTCCGCACCACGAGCAGGCCCTCGCGATGGCGAAGCTCGCCGACGGGCGGGCCGAGGACGCCGGCGTCAAGAAGATCGTCGCCGACGTCGAGAGGGCCCAGGATCCGGAGATCCGGAAGATGAAGTCCTGGCTCAAGGGCTGGGGCAGGCCGGAGTCCGCCGGACAGAACGGTCACGGCGGCGCCCACGGCGGTCACGACATGGCCGGGATGATGTCCGAGCAGGACATGAAGGACCTGGAGTCCCTCAAGGGCAAGGCCTTCGACCGGAAGTTCGCCGAGCTGATGATCGCCCACCACGACGGGGCGGTCGAGATGGCCAGGGCCGAGCAGAAGGACGGCCGGAACGAGACGGCGAAGAAGCTCGCCGACGACGTGGTGCGGACGCAGTCCGCCGAGATCACGGAGCTGCGGGAGATCCTCGGCCGCCTCTGACGGTCCCGTACCGGCGGCCCTCCCTTCCGGAGGGCCGCCGGTACCTCAGCGGTCCGTTGCCGTACGGACGACCTCGCCGCCCACCACGACGGTCTCGGCCACCGTTCCCGGAATCCGTTCCGGGTCCAAGCGGAGGATGTCGCGGGAGAGGACCACGAAGTCGGCGAGCTTGCCGACGCTCAGCGAACCCCGCTCCTCTTCGAGGAAGTTGGCGTACGCCGAACCCATCGTGTAGCCCTCGATCGCGGTGGCGACGTCGATCGTCTCCTCCGGGGTCCAGGGCTCCCCGCCGCCGTGGAGCGGGCGGCGGGTGACCGCCGTGTAGATGCCGACCATCGGGTCCATCTCCGCGACGTTCCAGTCGCTGGAGAGGGCGAGGACGGCTCCGGCGGCATGCAGGCTGCGCAGGGGCCATGCCTTGTGCCAGCGGTCGGGGCCGATGTTCTCGGCCCAGTCCTGGCCCGGGCCCGCGATGTCGGGGGCGGCGTGCCGGGGTTGCATGCAGGCGACGACCCCGAGTTCGGCGAAGCGCGGGGTGTCGGCGGGGTCGAGGCACTCGACGTGGACGACCTGATGGCGGGCGTCGCGCGGCCCGTTGGCGGCGCGGGCGCGGGCGACGGCGTCGAGGACCGTACGGATGCCGCGGTCGCCGGTGGCATGCACGAAGCACTGGAAGCCGCGCGCGTCGAGTGCGGTGAGCAGCTCGGCGAACTCCTCCGGCGGGTAGAACGTGTCGCCGCGGTGGTGTCCGCACCCGGCGTACGGCTCCAGGAGGGCGGCCGTACGGGGCTCGACGACATCGTCGATGTACAGCTTGAGGGGGCCGACGCGGAACCGCTCGTCGTCGAACTGCCGTGCCGTGGCGGCGAATTCGTCGAGATCACCCTCGGTGGTGCCGCGCGGGTGGAAGAGGGCGGCGACGATCCGGGAGCGGAGCCGGCCCTCGGCGCGGGCCCGCTCGAAGAGGGCGAGGTCGTCGAGGGAGTTCTGGGGTTCGACGACGGTGGTGATGCCGTAGCCGATGGCGTCGTCGAGGCTCTTGGCCAGCCGGCCGTACTGCCGGTCGGGCGCGGCCCACGGCACGCCCAGATCGCGCAGGGCGCGGTGGCCCGCGCGGGAGAGCCCCTTGACCGCGAAGTCCTTGACGAATCCCGTGGGCTCGCCGGTCTCGGGGTCCGTGACGGCGGTGCCGAACGGCACGTCGACATGGTCCCGGTCGATGCCGAGGCGGTGCAGGGCGGCGGTGTTGAGCCAGGCGGTGTGCACGTCGTAGCTGAGGACGAGTGCGGGGGTGTCGCCGGTGACCGGGTCGAGATCGGCCGCGGTCGGCATCCGGCCGCCGGGGATCGCCGAGTAGTCGAAGGCCTCGGCCTCGATCCACGGGGCGTCGGGGTGGGCGGTGTGCCAGGTGCGGATCCGCTCGTGGATCTCGTCGAGGGTGCGGGCGCCGGCGAGCTGGACGCAGGCGTCGTCGGATCCGAGGCGTACGTGGTTGTGGGCGTCGATGAACCCGGGCAGGACGAGTCGGCCTCCCGCATCCATGATCCGGGTGTCGGGTCCGACCCAGACGGCCGCGTCGGCGTCCGCGCCGAGCCAGACGATCCGTCCGTCGCGCACGGCGAGCGCCTCGGCCTCCGGGAGCGTGGGGTCGACGGTGTGGACCCTGGCCCGGGTGAGGACCAGATCGGCGGGGGTGGTGCTGCTGTTCATTCGGGCGGACTCCAGCTTCTTTCAGGGGTGTTACGGCCGCGCGGGGGTGACGGCGCGGCGGGCGAGGAGGACGTAGACGATCGCGGAGACCGCCGCGCCGAGGAGGGTGAGGTCGGCGCCGCCGAGCGGGGCGACGAGCGGACCGGTCCAGAGCTCGGAGTCACAGGTGAGCGCGGCGAAGAGCATTCCGGCGAGCAGGGCGACCATCCCGGCCGGGTGCCAGCCGGAGCGGTACCAGTAGCCGCCGCCCGGTCCCGCGTGCAGGGCGGCGGAGTCGTAGGAGCAGCGGCGCAGGACCATGTCGGCGAGGAAGACACCGCCCCAGGGGGCGAAGACGATGATCAGGAGGGAGAGGAAGGCGAGGAGCGAGGTGGTGAAGTCGGTGAGGAAGAGCGCGCCGAGCGAGCCGAGGGCGGTGACGGCGGCGCTGATCACGATGGCGCGGGCGCGGCTCCACGGGATGCCGAGGACCTGGAGGTTGAGGCTCGAGGAGTAGAGCGTGATGATCGAGTTGGTGACCGAGCCGCCGAGGATCAGTGCGAGGAAGAGGGGCTGGAACCAGCCGGGGAGCAGCCCTTCGGCACCGGCGACCGCGTCCGTCATGTCGGTCTGGGTCGCGGCGGCGACCCCGGCGACGCCCAGGGCGACGGAGGAGAGGAAGCCGCCGAGCGCGCCGCTCCAGGTGAGGGCCTTGAGCGAGGTGGTGCGCGGCAGGTAGCGGGTGTAGTCGGCCGGCATCGGGAGGTACGAGAAGGGGCCCGCGAGCATGACGACGAAGGCGAGGCTCCAGCCGGCGGCGCCGGGTCCCGCGGCCGGTGCCAGCGTGTCGGCGCCGGGGAGCACGAAGGCCAGCAGGCCGGCGAAGCCGAGCGCGAGCGCGTAGGCCATCCAGCGTTCGGCGAACTGGACGGTCGCGTGGCCCCACAGGGCGACGGCGAAGGTCAGGGCCAGGGTCACGAACAGGGCGAGGGCACGTGAGGTGTGGCCGCCGCTCCAGCCGAGGTCGGCGAAGAGGGCGTCGAGGGCGAGGGTGCCGACGACCGTGTTGACGATGGTGTAGCCGATGCTGACGACCCAGTTGAGCAGCCCGGCGGGCCAGTTGCCGCGGACGCCGAAGGCGGCTCGGGATATGACGAGGGTGGCGGTGCCGGTACGGACGCCGCTCAGTCCGGCGGCGCCGATGACGAAGAAGGAGAGTCCGCCGATGACGACGACCGCGGTGGCCTGCCAGAAGGAGAGGCCGAAGGCGACGGCGAGAGCGCCGTTGATCACATAGGTGAAGGTGAGGTTGGAGCCGAACCAGAGCCAGAAGACGTCCCTGGCGCTGCCGTGGCGTTCCGCGTCGGGGATGGGGTCGATGCCGTGGCCCTCGACCTGGAAGACCTGGTCGCGACCGACGTCCGCCGCTGTCTCCATCTGCACCATGCGCACTCCCAGACTTTGAATGCCGTTCTAGAACTTAGAATGGCATTCAAGATGTGGGAGAGGGGTCCACCGCGTCAAGACCCTCCGGGCCCCCGGTTAAAGTCGTGACCATCGGGTCAGGGGTGACGGAGGCGGAACGGGTGGCAGGGGCAGCGCGGCGGCGCGACGGGCACATCGCCCAGGAACGGATGCTCGAGGAGGCCATGGCGGCCATCGCCGAGGGCGGCCTCGCTTCGCTGACCATGTCGGCGCTGGCCGAACGCCTGGGCACGAGCGGCGGCCACATCCTGTACTACTTCGGCAGCAAGGATCTGCTGCTCCTTGCCGTGCTGCGCTGGAGCGAGGCCGCCCTCGCCGAGGAGCGCCGGGCGCTGCTGGCGCGGCGGCTGACGGCGGAACGCAAGCTCGACCTCTTCCTGCGGCTCTATCTCCCGCACGGCCCGCGCGATCCGCGCTGGACGCTCTGGATCGAGCTCTGGCCCCGCACCCCGGGGAACGAAGCCCTGCGCGAGGCCCAGCGGGAGCTGGACCGCGGCTGGCAGGAGGACCTCGAAACGCTGCTCACCAAGGGTGTGACCCAGGGCCGGTTCGCGCCGATGGACGCGGCCGACGTCACGGCCCGCGCTTCCGAACTCCTCGCACTCCTCGACGGTCTGAGCACCCGCGTGGTCCTCGGCCAGGAATCCGGACCGGACGCGCGCCCCGCGCTCCAGGCGGCCCGGGCGGCGGCGGACCTGCTGATCCCGAGGGCTTGAGGCGGGCGGTTCGACGGATCGTCTCCGTCGTCGGCGGGGCGATGGGGCGGCGATGCGCGAGACCGCGGGGCGGCGAAGCGCGAGGCTGCGGGGCGGCGAGACTGCGGCGCGGACAACTCCGTCAGCCTGCCGGCGGGTCCTCCCACGGCAGCGGCTCGACCGCGGCGAACGGCCACTCCAGGGCGTCGGGATGGCGGCGGTGCTGCTCCGCGTTCCAGCGGATCTGTTGGGTGTGGAGCGCCGGGCGCGAGAGCCGGGCGACCGGCGGGTACGAGGCCGCGAGGGCCTGGGCCAGCCCGAGCGTGGCCTCCGCGTCGGACCCGGCCTCCCCGGGGTGGTCGTGCGGGACGCCGTACCAGGCGGTGACGGCCCGCAGGGAGCGGGAGCCGGGGCGGTACCGGTCGGCGTGGCGGTCCAGGACGAGGGGGTCGCAGACGGGCGCCACACCGTGCGGGAGGCGGTCGGTCAGCGTGGGCACCCCATGGCGGAGCAGTTCGGCGTGGAGCGTGGTGAGGACGTACGGGGCGAACCAGACGACCAGGATCTCGTTCGCCGCCAGATGGCCGGCGAGCAGGGTGGCCACCTCGTCCAAGGCCCGCGCGGCGGGCACGCCCTCCGCCCGGGCGCGCTCCGGGGTGACGCCAGGCGTCTTGTCCGGCGCCGAAGATTGGACATTGGATCCAGGATCCATGATCCAATCTCCGATCGCGCCGTCACTGCCCCGGACCGCCGCGGTGAGAATCCGGTCGACGGCCGTCCGGTTGCCGGTGGTCGCGATGTCCAATGCCAGGAGGTGGCGCCGGTGCCAGCCCGGCAGATCCTGCCGGGGCGGCGGCGCGGGTTCCGGTACGTGCCCGGGGTGGAAGACCTCCCAGCCGCCGGTCGGGCCGTGCCTGAGCACCCCGGCCCCGGCCGGCACGACCGCCCCACAGACGGCGCAGGGCCCGTCGTAGTCGTTGGCGAGGTCCGGGACCCCGGGGGTCATGACGTCCCCGCACCGTCCCGGTACGCCTCCAGGAGCCGCAGCCACGCCTCGCTCAGCGTCGGGTACGCGGGGACGGCATGCCAGAGCCGGTCGATCGGCACCTCTCCCGCGACGGCGACGGTCGCCGAGTGGAGCAGTTCGCCGATGCCCGGGCCCACGAAGGTGACACCGAGGACGGTCTCACGGTCCAGGTCGACGACCATACGGGCGTGGCCGCGGTATCCGTCCGCGTACAGGCCCGCGCCGGCCACGCCCGAGAGGTCGAGGTCGACGGCGCGGACGCGGTGTCCGGCGCGCTCCGCCTCGGCGAGGGAGAGTCCGACCGAGGCGCCCTCGGGGTCGGTGAAGACCACCTGCGGCACGGCGGCGTGGTCGGCGGTGGCCGTGTGCGCGCCCCAGCGCTCGGTCTCCGAAACCTCGGTCCCGGCCGCGCGGGCGACGATCGCGGCCCCGGCGATCCGGGCCTGGTACTTGCCCTGATGCGTCATCAGGACACGGTGGTTGACGTCTCCGACGGCGTACAGCCAGTCGCTGCCGGTGACCCGGAGGGTGTCGTCCACGGGCAGCCAGGAGCCCGGCTCCAGGCCGACGGTCTCCAGGCCGATGTCGTCGGTGCGCGGGCTGCGGCCGGTGGCGAAGAGGACCTCGTCGCCCTCGACCCGGTCGCCGCCCTCCAGGACCACGGTGACCGGCCCCGTACCCCCGTCGCGTACGACGGCGGCGACGTCGACGCCGGTCCGGATGTCCGCGCCGCGCTCGATGAGGGCGTCGGCGATGTGTTCGCCGACGAAGGGCTCCATCCGGGGCAGCAGCCCCTTGCCACGCACGAGGACCGTCACGTGGGAGCCGAGGGACTGCCAGGCGGTCGCCATCTCCGCGGCGACCACTCCCCCGCCGACCACGATCAGCCGGCCGGGTACGTGGTGGGAGCTGGTGGCCTCGCGGCTGGTCCAGGGCCTGGCCCCGGTCAGGCCGGGCAGATCGGGCAGCGCGGCGCGGGTTCCGGTGCAGACGGCGACGGCGTGCCGGGCGTTGAGGAGGTGGTGCTCGCCCTCGGGTCCCTCGACGGTGACCTTGCGGGTGCCGCGCAGCCGGCCGTGGCCGCGAAAGAGGCGGGCGCCGGTGGAGTCCAGCCAGCGGACGGCGCCGTCGTCCTTCCAGTCGGAGACGTAGTAGTCGCGGTGGGCGAGAACCGCCGCCGCGTCCAGGGGCCCCTGGACCAGCTGGCGCAGCCCGGGCACCTGGCGGGCGTCGGAGCGGGCGATGGCCGGGCGCAGCAGCGTCTTGCTGGGCATGCACGCCCAGTACGAGCACTCGCCGCCGACCAGTTCGCTCTCCACGACCGCCACGCTCAGTCCGGCCGCCCGGGCCCGGTCCACCACGTTCTCGCCGACCGGCCCCGCGCCCAGGACCACCACGTCGTACTCGTGCTCCACCTCATGTGTCATGCGCACCAGTCTGGTGGCAGGTGTGCGCCGTGGCCACAGGGGAAGGCGCGGCCGTGCACGCTCGGAACGAGGGCCGTGCCCGTGCTGAACAGCGCGGAACTGCGTGGAATAGCGCGACTCGATACACCGTTGTGCGGGGCGAGTCCCCAGGGGACCGTGAGGGACACCCGCCAGGAGACCCGGAGAGGTAGAAAGCATGAGCACTGTTGAGCTCACCAAGGAAAACTTCGACCAGATCGTGAGTGACAACGACTTCGTTCTGATCGACTTCTGGGCTTCCTGGTGCGGACCGTGCCGGCAGTTCGCACCGGTCTTCGAGGCGGCGTCCCAGCGTCATGAGGACCTGGTGTTCGCCAAGGTCGACACCGAGGCGCAGCAGGAGCTGGCCGCCGCCTTCGAGATCCGCTCGATCCCGACGCTGATGATCGTGCGCGACAACGTGGCCGTGTTCGCGCAGCCCGGTGCTCTGCCGGAGGCCGCCCTGGAGGACGTGATCGGTCAGGCGCGCAAGCTCGACATGGACGAGGTGCGCAAGTCCATCGAGGACGCGAAGCAGCAGTAGGAGAGAGCCGCAGGGGCGGTACGGGAGATCCCGTACCGCCCCTCCGGCGTTCCGTAGGCGTCCTCGGCGGCGCCCGCCGAGCGCCCTGGCTCAGCCGCGCCGGCTCAGCGCTCCAGGACCAGTGCCAGCCCCTGGCCGACGCCGATGCACAGCGCCGCGAGGCCGGTGCCCGAGCCCGCCGCGGCGAGCTGGTGGGCCACCGAGCCGGCGAGCCGCGCGCCGGAGGCGCCCAGCGGGTGACCGATGGCGATGGCGCCGCCGCGCGGATTGACGATCTCAGGGTCGAGTTCCGGCCACTCGGCGAGGCAGCCGAGCGACTGGGCGGCGAAGGCCTCGTTCAGCTCGAACGTCGTCAGGTCGCCGAAGGAGCGTCCCGACTTCTCCAGCGCGCGTCGGACCGCCTCGACCGGTCCGAGCCCGAAGAGCTGCGGCTCGATCCCGGTGACGGCGGAGGCGCGGATGCGTGCCAGCGGCTCGCGGCCGGTCTCCCGCAGCCCCTCCTCGTCGACCAGGAGCAGGGCCGCCGCACCGTCGTTGAGCGGCGAGGCGTTCCCCGCGGTGACCGTTCCTCCCTCGCGCCGGAACGAGGGCTTCAGCTTGGCGAGGGCCTCGATCGAGGTGGTGTCGCGGATGCACTCGTCGCGAGCGAGGTCCACGTCCCCGTACGGCACGACCTCGCCGTCGTAGAGCCCCTTGCCCCACGCGGCTGCGGCCTTCTGGTGGCTGGCCAGGGCGAACGCGTCCTGCTGCTCCCGGGTGATGCCGTGCTTGTCGGCGACGAGCTCCGCGCCCTCGCCGAGCCCGATCGTCCACTCGGCGGGCATGCGCGGGTTCGTCATGCGCCAGCCCAGCGTCGTGGAGTGCAGCTGCTGGTGGCCGGCCGGGAAGGCGCGTTCCGGCTTCTGCAGGACCCAGGGGGCGCGGGACATCGACTCGACGCCGCCGGCGATCGCCACGGAGGCGTCGCCGAGCGCGACGGCGCGGGCGGCCTGGATGACCGCCTCGAGACCCGAGCCGCAGAGGCGGTTGACGGTGACGCCCGGGACGGAGGTGGGGAGCCCGGCGAGCAGGACGGCCATGCGGGCCACGTCGCGGTTGTCCTCGCCCGCGCCGTTGGCGTCTCCGAAGTAGACGTCGTCGATCCGGGCCGGGTCGAGGTCGGGCGTACGGTCCACGAGCGCCTTGACCACGTGTGCGGCGAGGTCGTCGGGGCGTACGGAGGAGAGCGCGCCCCCGAACTTGCCGATCGGCGTACGGACGGCGTCGACGATGTAGACGTCGCGGATGCTCATCGGTTCTCTCCCACGTGACCTGCGGTACAACGTTCGCAACGTTCGCCTGGTGAATTTTCCTTCATGGCCGTGCGCGCCGAGTCTCCGTCGGGCGGCGCCTCATGTCAACGGTCCCGCAGCTCGATGCGTGGTGGATGAACCGATACCACCGCACCCACGGGTCGCTACCCCGTCGCATGCCGGATCAGCGCCGTCAGACCGTAGTCCAGCTCGCGGCCGTCGACCAGCAGCGCCTCGACCGTGCGGGTCTCGGGGTCGATGTCCGCGGCCAGGCCGTGGCCCTCGTAGCGCGGATACCCCGTGGCCCCGGTCCGGCCCGTGGCCTCGACGACCGCCGACCGGACCGCGCTGTCCTCGACGGACGCTCCGCCCCGGTCCTCCACGTGCTCGGGAACGAGGAGGATCTCGAAACGCCTCGGAAAGGTGCTCATGCCTCGACGCTAAGCCGCAGCGGCGCCGAGCGCTCAGCCGAGTGCCGAGGCCGAGCGCTCGGCGGGACCTCCAGGGGTGAGCGTCGAGCCCGGCTCCCCGGAGTCGAGCGCTCAGCTGGATTCCCTGGGCACGACCTGCGAGGCCATCAGGTCCCGCGCCTCCGGGGTGCCCTCCGGATCGCGGACCGCGCTGTCGACGAGCTCCGCGAGGCGCCGGCCGATCACCATGTCGATCCGGACCGTGGTCAGCCGGGGCCGCAGCAGCCGTCCGAGCAGCAGATCGTCGGAGCCGACGACCGCCGTCTCCTCCGGGACGGAGATCCCGGCATCCTGCAGGGCACGCATCAGGAGCATCGCGTACTCGTCGTTGTACGCGAAGACGGCGTCGAGCCCGAGCTCGCGCCATCGCCCGGCGAGCTCGTTCGCCGAGTCCTCCTCGTACCGCAGCGGCAGGGGTACGACGATGGCGTCGGTCCCCGCCACCGCCTGCCGGGCGCCGTCCAGCCGAGGGCCCGAGAACATCTCAAGACCCGGCTCCTCGGGAACCACCACGCCGATCCGGCGCCTGCCGCGCTCGAGCAGATGCCCGGCGGCGACGCGGCCGACCCTCGCCTGGTCCATGACCAGGGCGTGCGTTCCCGCGACCCGCTGCGGGCCGACGGTGATCACGGCCTTCGCGCCGGAGCGCTTGAGGATCTCCACTCCGTTCGGGGTCAGCTCGACCTCGCCGAAGGAGACCACCGCGACCGGACGGAGCTCCGCCCAGGCGCGGGCGGCCTCGTCCCCGTCCAGGCCGAGACTGCCGTACTGCACCACGGTGTAGTCGAGCCGGCGAAGCGCCCACTGGAGTTCGTTGAAGAACGTGCTGTAGAGCGGACCGATCGGCACCTGCGCGGTCGGCAGCAGGACCATCCGGCTGTGGCCGGCGCGCAGGCTGCGGGCCGCGGCGTGGGGCACGTAGCCGAGTTCCTCCGCCGCCTCGCGCACCCGTTGGCGCGTCGGCTCGCTGATCCGCACGGCCGCGGTGTTGTTCAGCACGTACGACACGGTCGCTCTGGACACGCCCGCGAGGCGCGCGACATCGGCACTGGTCGGGACGGCACGGTCGGCGGACTGTCTGGGTGACTGGCTCATCGCTCCGGCATCTTTCCAGACCGATCCGGCCGGGGGTCCGGCGGATGGCCGGAATCGAGTACCACATGGTGCTGACACGTGTCGACCGCCCTGAACGTACCCAACGCCGGGCCGCAGACCGTCGCGCCGTTCGTCGCCTCGCGCGTCGTCTGCTCGGCGGCGGATACACCGCACTGTTCCTGTCCTCGCCGCCGTACTGTCGGTGCTCGGGGCGCTCGCCGTGCGCCCGATCCGTACCGTGCGCTGAAGACGAGAAGACGACACCCCGAGAGGCATCGACGTGCGACTGAACACCACGACGTGGGGATCCGGTGACCGGATCGCGCTGCTGGTCCACGGCATCATGGCCGACCACCGCACCTGGCGGCAGGTCGGACCGGCCCTGGCCGAGCGCGGCTACCGGGTGATCGCCGTGGACCTGCGCGGCCATGGCGCGAGCCCGCGCGCCGATGGCCCCGAGGGCTACCGCCCGTCGGACTACGCCGACGACCTCGTCGAGAACCTTCCCGTGGGAGCCGAGTTGGCCCTGGGCCACTCGCTCGGCGCCCTGGCCCTCGCGGCCGCCGTGGAGCGGCTCGCGCCGCGCCGCGCGGTCTACTCCGACCCGGCCTGGCATCTGCCGGCCGGGGAGGAGGGCTATCGCCCGGAGATGTTCACCCAGGGCAAGTCCCTCACCCGCGAGCACATCAGGATCCTCAACCGCCGCTGGGCGGAGGTGGATCTCGACATCGAGGTCGAGACGGTGAGGCTCTGGGACGAGCGGACCGCCCACGGCCTGGTGGGCGTGGTGGGCCGGGACATGTGGCCCGTGCGGCCGTTCGTCCCCTCATTGATCACGCTGGCCGACCCGAGCTTCCTCGTCCCCGCCGAGAGGGCGCAGATGCTCAAGGAGCGCGGTTTCGAACTCCGTACGGTCGTCGGCGCGGGTCATACGATCCACCGGGACGACTTCGACGGGTTCATGACCGCCCTGGAGGGCTGGATCTGACGTACCTTTTGGTCATGGACGACGTCTCGATGGTGGGAATGCTCGGCCGGGTCACCGGCACCGTCGGACCCGGCCTCGTCGGCGAGGTGATCGTCCGGATCCGGGGCGGCGCGGAGCACTTCCTCGCCCATGCCGCCAATCCCAAGGAGCGGATCGAGACCGGGACGGTCGTGATGGTCTTGGAACATCTCCCTCCACGCACCGTCTATGTCACAGCCGCGTACGACAGTTGACCGATCCATTGAGCGCCGGCCATGAGCAGGCGCACACTCCCTTCACCGGATCCGCACGGCTCCGGTGAAGGGGGAGCTGCCCATGGGCATCGGCATCCTGGCGGGCGGCGTGATCGGCGCCGTCCTCGTTCTCATCGCACTGTTCAAACTGATGTGGCGCGTCGCGGAACCCAACGAAGCGCTCATCATCTCCGGTTCCAACCACAAGATGGAGGGGCTCGGCGAGGGGATGGGCTTCCGGATCGTCACCGGCCGCGGCACGCTCGTGCTGCCGGGGGTCCAGGCGGTACGGAAGCTGTCGCTCGACCTCAACGAGACCCAGCTGCAGGTGGAGTGCGTCACCCACCAGGGCATTCCGCTCAAGGTCCGGGGTGTGGTGATCTTCAAGGTGGGCGACGACTTCGTGTCGATCGCCAACGCGGCCCGCCGTTTCCTCGACCAGCAGAAGCTGATGTCGGAGCGGGTGCACATCGTCTTCGCCGGTCATCTGCGCGCCATCGTCGGCGGGTTGACGGTCGAGGACATGATCCGTGACCGGGAGAAGCTGACCGGACAGGCCCGTTCGGCCTGTGGCACGGAGATGGAGAAGCTCGGTCTGATCGTCGACTCGCTGCAGATCCACGAGATCGAGGACCCGACCGGGTACATCAAGAACCTGGCCGCGCCGCATGCCGCGGCGGTCCAGCGTGACGCCCGGATCGCGCAGGCGGAGGCCAACCGGCGGGCGACCGAGGCGGAACAGCAGGCCGCGGCGCGGATGTCGGAGGCGACCCGCGACAGCGAGATCCTCCAGGCCGGCTATCAGGCCGAGCGGGACCAGGCGTCCGCGAAGGCCCGACAGGCCGGTCCGCTGGCCGAGGCGGGAGCGCGCCAGGAGGTCGTCGTCCAGGAGACCCGGGTCGCCGAGCTGGAGGCGCACCGCAAGGAGCAGCAGCTCCAGGCGGACGTCCGCAAGCCCGCGGACGCCGAGGCGTACAAGACCCGGACGCGGGCCGAGGCCGAGCGCGACGCCCGGATCTCGGCGGCGCAGGCGGAGGCCAAGGAGACCGAGCTGGCCAGTGCCGCCCAGGCGACGGCGACCCGGCTGACCGGTGAGGCGGAGGCGGCGGCCCAGCAGGCGAAGGGGCTGGCGATCGCCGAGTCGACCCGGGCCAAGGGTCTTGCCGAGGCCGAGTCGATCAAGGCGAGGGCGGCGGCGCTCGCCGAGAACCAGGAGGCGGTGGTCGCGCAGCAGCTGGCCGAGAAGTGGCCGGAGATCGTCGAGGCGGGCGCTTCCGCCTTCGGCAATGTGGACCAGATGGTCCTGCTGAACGGCGCCGACGGCATGGCGGAGATGTTCGCCAAGGCGCTGACCATGGGCGGGACGGGTCTCGGCCTGGCCCGTCAGCTGCTCGCGACGATGGGTCCGGACGCCAGGACCGCGGTGGCGCCCTCGGTCAACGGCGCGTCGCCGCCCGCTCCCCGGGCGGAGGCGATCCCGGTCGGCGACGACCAGGAGTAGCCGCTCGGGTGCACGACCACAGGCCGGGCCCGGCGCCGTACTGGCGTCGGGCCCCGGTCGTGCGTCTGCGTCTACGTCTGCGTCAAGATCAGGCGGATGATCAGGCGCGTGGAAGATCGGTCGTGCGGAAGTCAGTTGTGGCCGAACTTCCGCTCCTTCTTGTGGGAGACCTGCTCGATGATCGGCCGCGGGGTCTCACGTACGGACGGCGTCTGTTCCTTCGTCGTCGCCTCGGTCCTGTGCTCGTGACCGCCCGTACGGGCACCGCGGTTCACCCGGGTCTGTTTCTTGCCCACGATCGTGCCTCCTGACGGCGAAAATCGGACGCTGGGTCCGTTTTCAGCCTCGCACGCGGGTACGAACACCGCATGTCAGGGACGGCATGCCCGGCCAGGGCTCTACGGTGGATCCGTGACGACCTTCCAGCACTCCACGACCGAGGCCGACCCGCACGCGATCGGCCCCGTCCGCACGTCCTACGCCCCCGACCGCGACGGCGCCCCGGATCCCGGGGAGATCGTGTGGACCTGGGTGCCCTTCGAGGAGAACGACGGACGGGGCAAGGACCGTCCGGTTCTGGTGGTGGCGCGGGAGGAGGCCGGGACGCTCCTCGCCGTACAGCTGTCCAGCAAGCGCCATGACAGTGATCGCGAGTGGGTGGCCATCGGGGTGGGCGACTGGGACAGCGCGCGTCGCGAGTCCTGGGTGGATCTCGACCGGGTGCTGCGGGTCCACGAGGCGGGGATGCGCCGGGAGGCGTGCGCCCTGGACCGGCCGCGTTTCGACCGTGTCGTCGAGCGCCTGATCGAGCGCTACGGCTGGTCGTAGCCGGTCACGCGCCCGCGAGCACCCGCTGGAACGCGCCGAGCGTGGTCCGGTCCTTGGTGCGGTCGAGGATCCCGAAGACGATCTCGTCGAAGTGGCCGGCGAAGCGGCCTCCGTCCGTCAGCAGCGCCCGGAAGGCGGCCGCGACCTCGGCGGGGTCGTTCTGGAAGACGCCGCAGCCCCAGGCGCCGAGGACGAGCCGGCGGTAGCCGCCCGCCACGGCGGTCTCCAGCACGCGCTCGGCGCGGGCCGCGAGAACGGCCGGGACGCGGTCGGCGAGCTCGGGGGTCTGCCGGCGGATCACGCCCGCGTTGGGGGCGGGCGAGGTCAGGAAACCGACCGTGAACGGCTCGCTCAGAAGCTCGCCGCGGTCGTCGCGGAAGACGGGGACGCCGGGTGACAGGATCACCCGGTCCGTATAGAAGGCGTCTCTCTCGGCCCGGTGGTGCGCGTAGTACTCGGGGGCGCGCAGGAGCGTGGTGTAGAGGGCGGAGGCCCGGCAGACGGCCTCTTCCTGGGCCTGGGCGCCGTTCAGATAGCCACCGCCGGGGTTGCGCGCAGAGGCGAAGTTCAGGACGGCCACGGGGGCTGCATCGTCCCTGGTCATGCGCCGTGCGGCGACGAGGCTGCTCTCGTCGGTGACCGTGATGGCGGTGGTGCGGTGGGAGTCCGGGGCGAGGGGGACGGGGACGGGCTCGGGGCCGTAGAGCCGGGTTCCGGCCACGGCCGCGCTCAGCTCCGCCTCGATCGAGACAATCCGCCCTCCGGGGGCCCGGTAGCGGCCCGCCTCGACGATCTCCTCGGTCTGCTTCGCGATCCCCCGCAGTCGTGCACTCATGCGCGCAAGCTTGATCGAATCGGCTCCTCCGGGGCAACGGGATATTCACCGCGCTGCCGAAGGGGCGCTCTTGCACGCCGGTCGGACGTGGCTTTAGGTGGAATCAGCGCCTTCCGAGACAGGAGGAACGACATGTCGTCGAGCGGCATACCGCAGAGCGGTTCCGCCCTCACCGAAGACGAGGCCGAGGACCTGCTGCGATGTATCTGCTTCAAGACGGGCCCACCCCGTGCGCTCGGGGTGGAGGTGGAATGGCTCGTCCACGAGCTGCGTGACCCGCGGCTTCCCGTCCCACCCCAGCGGCTGGCCTCGGCCGTCGACACCGTACGGTCCCTGCCGCTGGCCTCGGCGATCACCCTCGAACCCGGCGGACAGCTGGAGCTCAGCTCGCCGCCCGCCACCTCTCTCATGGGGTGCGTCGACACTCTCTCGGCCGATCTCCGCGCGGTACGTGACGCGCTCACCCCCCTCGGGCTCTCGCTCGGCGGTTACGGGGTCGATCCCTGGAACGCGCCGCGGGACCGACTGCTGCGCGAGCCCCGGTACGACGCGATGGAGGCCGCTCTCGATCGCACGGGGCCGTCCGGCCGGGCCATGATGTGCGACTCGGCGTCGGTGCAGATCTGTCTGGACGCCGGTCACGAGGAGCCCGGACCGCTCGGCTACCACCGCCGGTGGCAGCTGGCCCATCTGCTGGGCGCGGTCCTGGTGGCCGCGTTCGCCAACTCGCCCGTCCACGGCGGGCGACGGACCGGCTGGCGGTCGACCCGGCAGTCGCTGTGGACCGATCTCGACCCTGCCCGCGCGCTCGCCCCCGCTCCGGACGGGGAGCCCCGGGCGGCCTGGGCCACCCATGTGCTGGACACCCCGGTGATGTGCGTGCGGGGCGAGGAGGCACCGTGGGTGGTCCCGGAGGGTCTCACCTTCCGGGAGTGGCTGCGCACTGGCCGCCCCCGCCCGGCCGACGAGGACGATCTGCGCTACCACCTGACGACGCTGTTCCCGCCGGTGCGGCCACGCGGGCATCTGGAGCTGCGGATGGTCGACGCCCAGCGCGGTGCGGACGGCTGGATCGTGCCGGTGGCCGTGACCGCCGCGCTGTTCGACGATCCGGAGGCCGCCGAGAGCGTCTACCGGGCGGTCAAGCCGCTGGCCGAGCGGGCCGGCCCGGAGGCGGCCCCGCGCAATCCGCTCTGGCTGGCCGCGGCCAGGGACGGGCTCACCGACCCCGATCTGCATGCCGTCGCGCTCGAGGCGTTCCCCGCCGCGCTGGAGGCGCTCCCCCGGATCGGGGCGAGCGAGGCCGTGCAGCGGGCGGTGGCCGCCTTCCATGAACGGTACGTACTCCCCGGCAGCTGTCCCGCCGACGACATCCAGGAGGTGGCGTCATGACCGTGACGACGGATCCCTCGGCCCTGCGGCAGCGTGCTCTCGACGCGCTCACCACCGCGCGGGAGCGCACCGCGCTGCTGACCTCCTGCGTCGAGGACGACGAACTCATCGCACAGCACTCCCCGTTGATGTCCCCGCTCGTGTGGGACCTGGCGCACATCGGGAACCAGGAGGAGCAGTGGCTGTGGCGGGCCGTCGCGGGGCGTGACGCGCTGCGCCCGGAGATCGACTCGATCTACGACGCCTTCGAACACCCGCGCGCCAGCCGCCCGTCCCTGCCCCTGCTGCCGCCGGCCGAGGCCCGGGCCTACGCCTCCGATGTACGGGGCCGGGTCCTGGACGTCCTGGCGGCCACCCCGCTGGAGGGGCGGCCGCTCGTCGAGGCGGCTTTCGCCTTCGGCATGATCGCCCAGCACGAACAGCAGCACGACGAGACCATGCTGATCACCCATCAGCTGAGAAAGGGTCCACAGGCACTGACCGCTCCCCCGCCGCCGGCCACCGGCACCGGCGGGCTGCCGGTCGAAATCCTGGTCCCCGGGGGGCCGTTCACGATGGGCACCTCGGACGAGCCGTGGGCGCTGGACAACGAACGCCCGGCGCACGCCCGGACGGTCCCGGCGTTCTTCATCGACACCGTCCCGGTCACCAACGGCGCCTACATGGCCTTCGTCGCGGACGGCGGCTACACGGACGAGCGCTGGTGGCAGGCGGAGGGCTGGGAGCAGATCCGCAAGCACGACATCGCCGCGCCGCTGTTCTGGCGGCGCGACGGCGGGCAGTGGATGCGGCGCCGGTTCGGGGCGACGGAGCCGGTGCCCGAGGACGAGCCGGTGGTGCATGTCAGCTGGTACGAGGCGGATGCCTACGCCCGCTGGGCCGGACGCAGGCTCCCCACCGAGGCCGAGTGGGAGAAGGCGGCCCGGCACGATCCGGCGAGCGGGCGTTCGCGCCGCTATCCGTGGGGTGACGCCGACCCCGCGCCCGAGCATGCCAATCTCGGCCAGCGCCATCTGCGGCCCGCCCCCGCCGGAAGCTATCCGGAGGGCGCTTCGCCGCTCGGGGTACGGCAGTTGATCGGGGACGTATGGGAGTGGACGTCCAGCGGCTTCCTGCCGTACCCGGGATTCACCGCCTTCCCGTACAAGGAGTACTCGGAGGTCTTCTTCGGTCCGGCGCACAAGGTGCTGCGCGGCGGGTCCTTCGCGGTCGACGAGGTGGCCTGCCGGGGTACGTTCCGGAACTGGGACCTGCCGGTGCGCAGGCAGATCTTCTCCGGATTCCGGACCGCACGGGACGCGGAGCTCGTCTGATGTGCCGTCATCTCGCCTTCCTCGGCGAGCCGGTACCGCTCGGAGAGCTGCTGCTGCGGCCGCCGCACTCACTGGAGCGGCAGGCGTGGCAGCCGCGCACCCAGGACAGCGGAGTGGTGAACGCGGACGGCTTCGGCGTCGGCTGGTACGCCGACGGCGACCCGGTGCCGGCCCGTTACCGCCGGGCCGCTCCCATCTGGGGCGATCTCTCCCTGGCCGATCTCGCACGGGTGGTACGCACCGGGGCGCTGCTCGCGGCGGTCCGGGGCGCCACCCGGCCGGGCGCGGACGGGGAGGCCGCGGCGGCCCCGTTCGCGGCGGGGTCGTGGCTGTTCAGCCACAACGGAGCGGTGGCGGGCTGGCCCGACTCGCTGACATCCCTGGCCGCGTCCCTGACCGCCGGGGAGCTGCTCGCCCTGGAGGCCCGCACGGACTCGGCGCTGGTGTGGGGTCTCGTACTGCACCGGCTGCGGGCCGGCGACTCGCCGGGGCGGGCGCTCGCCGACACCGTACGGGAGGTCGCCGAGGCCGACCCGGATTCCCGCCTCAATCTCCTTCTCACCGACGGCACCGAGATCGCCGCGACCGCCTGGGGGAACTCCCTCTGGTACCTGCGGCGCCCCGATCGCACGGTCGTGGCCTCGGAGCCGTACGACGACGATCCGCTCTGGCGCGAGGTGCCGGACCGCACCTTGCTGACCGCCACCCGCGCCGATGTCACCCTCACCTCGCTCAAGGAGCCCTCCTCGTGAGCCCGTTCCAGCTGACCCGCACCCTTCCCGAGGACGCCACGGACGCCGACCTGCGCGCCGACGTCCTGCACGGTCTGACCCGTCTGCCCAAGGAGCTGCCGCCGAAGTGGTTCTACGACGCGCGCGGCAGTGAACTGTTCGAGCAGATCACCAAGCTCCCCGAGTACTACCCGACCCGCGCGGAGCGGGAGATCCTGATCGCCCGGGCCCACGACATCGCCGCGGCGACGGGGGCGCGGACGCTGGTGGAGCTGGGGTCCGGCTCCTCCGAGAAGACCCGGTTCCTGATCGACGCGCTGCTGCCCGAGCTGGACAGCTACGTCCCGGTGGACGTGAGCGAGTCGGCGCTGAGGGGTGCGGCGGAGGCGCTGCTCGCGGAGCGGCCCGGGCTCCACATCCACGCCCTGGTCGCCGACTTCACGCGGGGGCTGGCCCTGCCCGGCACACCCGGGCCGCGCCTGGTGGCGTTCCTCGGGGGCACGATCGGCAATCTGCTGCCCCACGAGCGCGAGGTCTTCCTGCGTTCGGTCCGGGCGATGCTGACGCCCGGCGACGCCCTGCTGCTCGGCACGGACCTGGTGAAGGACGAGGCGACGCTGGTCGCCGCGTACGACGACGCCGCCGGGGTGACGGCGGAGTTCAACAAGAACGTGCTGGCGGTGATCGCCCGCGAGCTGGACGCGGACGTGCAACCGGACGACTTCGACCATGTGGCGCTCTGGGACCACGAGCGGGAGTGGATCGAGATGCGGCTGCGGGCGCGTCACGCGCTCACGGTGAAGATTCCCGAGCTGGATCTGGTGGTGCCGTTCGAGGCGGGTGAGGAGGTACGGACGGAGGTGTCGGCGAAGTTCCGTCAGGCGGGCGTGCGCGCGGAGCTGGCGGAGGCGGGGCTCGAGATGACCCGCTGGTGGACGGACAAGGAGGGGCGGTTCGCGCTGTCGCTGGCGACGGCTCGCTGAGCCGCACGGGCCAGGGAGCGGCGGTCCGGATATTGGACGTTGGATATCGGATCCAATATCCGGATCTCCGCGGTGAGGCCGCGGGCCACCGCGATCCGCCAGAGCGAGGCGGCGAGCGGATCGTCCCCGACGAACGCGGCGGGCCCTGTCGGCCGGTACTCCAGCCGTACTGGCTGGACGGGGACGGCGGCATCGAGGGCGGCCTGGAAGGCGGCCGGCCGGAAGGCTCCCCCGCCCCGGCCGCACCAGGTGGATCCCTCCGGGAAGACGATCACCCGTCCCCCGCCCGCCAGCGCCCGCTCCATCGAGCGGACGGTGGCGGGCAGGGCCCGTAGCCGGTCACGGTCGAGGAAGAGGGTGCCGCCCCGGGCCGCGAGCGGCCCGAGCACCGGCCAGGCCCGGATCTCCTTCTTGGCGAGCATCCGGCCGGGCAGGACGGCGGCCACGAGGGGGATGTCCAGCCAGGAGATGTGGTTGGCGACGATCAGCAGCGGCCCCTCGGCGGGCGCGGGGACGCCGCTGACCTTCAGGCGGACGCCGAAGGCCCGGAGCACCAGTCGGCACCACCGGCGGACGAGCGCCCGGCGGACGGCGGACGGCAGCGGCACCGCCAGGGGTGCGAGCAGCACCCCGAGCAGGACTGCGGCGACGCCCACGACGAGCCGGGCCGTGGCCCGTACGGGCCCGGAGGCCGGTCCCGTCTGCCGCGCGCAGGGATCGGGTGCGCACGGCGACGTCGGCAGCCAGGGCGAGGCGGAGGCGGAGCCGGCGGCGGTCACTGCGCCGGTGCGAGGGAGAGGAAGTGACGCAGGTAGCGGGGGTTGGTGTTGCGCAGTGACAGCAGGACGTAGAGGTCGGCCACGCCGAAGTCGACGTCGTGGGCGGGCGCGCCGCAGACCCATGCGCCGAGTCGCAGATAGCCGCGGAGCAGCGGCGGGAGTTCGACGCGGCCCTCGGGGCGGGTGATGCCGTCGGGGGTCCAGAGCTTGTGCGGGGTGACCCAGTACTCCTCGGGGGCGAGGTGCTTGGCCTTGACGGTGTCCCAGGTGGCGGCGGCGAGGGTGCCGCCGTCGGCGAGCGGGATCGAGCAGCAGCCGGCCAGCCAGTTGTGCCCGGTGCGGGTCATGTAGCGGGCGAGCCCGGCCCAGATCAGGGCGATGACCGCGCCGTTGCGGTGGGCGGGGTGGACGCAGGAGCGGCCGACCTCGACGAGGTCGTCGCGGACGGGGGCGAGCCTGCCGAGGTCGAACTCGCTCTCGGAGTAGAGACGTCCGGCGATCCGGGCGCGATCGGGCGGCAGGACGCGGTACGTGCCGACGACCTCGCCGGTGGCCTCCTCGCGTACCAGCAGGTGGTCGCAGTAGGCGTCGAAGGCATCGGTGTCGAGGCCCGGCTCGGGTCCGTCGAGACGGGCGCCCATCTCACCCGCGAAGACCTGGTGACGCAGACGCTGGGCGGCGCGGACGTCCTCCTGGGTGCGGGCGAGACAGACGACGTAGCGGGGCTCCGGGTCGGCGGCCGGGGCCGCGGAACGGGGCTGCGGCTGGGCCGGGACACCGGCGTACGGGACGGCCGGCGCGGTGACGCCCGACGGGACACCCGCGGGAACGGGGAGACCGGCGGGGACGGGGACGGCGGGGGCCGCAGCGGCTGCGGGCGACGGTGCGGGCATGTCGGGCTCCTCCGGCGTACGGAAGGGGGACGGTGAGGGCCGGACCGCGTGAGCGGTGGTCCGGCTCCTTACTTCTTCCGTGACCGACTGGATTCGACATGACCGTTCGGGGGATCGCGGGTGTGCGGTCGCTGAAATGCTATTCGGCGAGGGTGTGCGTGATCTGCTCCGAGGCCGCCTTTGCGGCCTTCTTCGGGTCGTCGCCGCGCAGGACCGCGGTCATGTAGGGCTTGATCGGGTTGGACGCCTCGACGTCGGCCCACTGCGGGGAGTTGGGGGTGGCCTTGCCGCGTGCCGCGCCGACGGCCATGGCGGCGGTGGCCTCCTGGCCCTCGACGACGGAGGCGAGGGAGGTCTTGTTGGGGACGTAGTTCATGGCTCGGGCGAGTTCGGACTGCCACTTCTCGCCGGCCAGCGCCTTGACGACGTCGATGGCCGCGTTCCGCTCGGGCGCGTTCTCCGGGATGATCAGGTCGGAACCACCGGTGAAGACGGCGCACGGCTGTCCGGCCTTCTTGCCGGGTATGGGGAAGAAGCCCAGCTTGTCCTTGAGCGCCGGGTTCGCCTTGGTGATGGCGGCGACGGCGCTGGGGGTGGCGATGATCTGGGCGACGTCGCCCTTGGCGAAGACCTCGGCCTGGGGCGGGGTCTGCTCGTCGGCGTTCTTGGGCCCGGAGCCGAGCGACTGCAGGTCCTTGTAGAAGTCCATGCCGCGCAGCGCGGCCGGACTGTCGAGGGCGCCGACCCAGTCGCCGCCCTTGTCCTCGGCGAGTTCGCCGCCCTCGTCCCAGATGAACCCCGCGAGGGTGTACCAGTCCTGTCCCGCGAGGTAGATGCCCTGGGAGCCGGTGCGGTTGAGCTTCTCGGTGTCGTCGAGCCACTGGGCCCGGGTCGCGGGCGGCTTGGTGACACCGGCCTCCTGGAAGAGGTCCTTGTGGTAGATCACGACGCGGTTGGCGGCATACCAGGGGATGCCGTACTGGGCTCCGCTGATGCGGCCGGGCTCGGCGAGACCGGGCAGCCAGTCCTCGCTGCCGAGGTCGCGCACGGACTCCAGGGTGAGGTCGTAGAGCTTGTCGGTGTCCGCGTACTGGGCGACCTGGGTGTTGCCGACCTCGATGACGTCGGGGCCGCCCCTGCCGCCGATCGCCTCGGTGACCTTCTTGCCGATCCCCGTCCACTCCTGGAAGGTGAACTCCAGTTCGATGCCCTGGTGCTCGGCCTCGTACGCCTCGGTGAAGCGGGTGAGGAAGTCTTCGCTGACGCTGTCGCGCATGAGCCAGACGTTGACCGTGCGGTTGCCTTCGGCGGCTCCGGGAAGGAGTCCGCAGCCCGCGAGGGCGAGGGCGGTGGCAGCTGCGAGCGGACAGGCGAGATGGCGGTTCTTCACGTAGGTCACCTTCTGCGTTCCATGAAATGGAGTACGGCATGGGGAGCTGACCCGTCATGGGGGGACCGAACGGCGTGTTCGCGCGGGTATGTGGCCTGGATTCTGGTCTGGACCAACCAAGTGGTCAAGTCCCGGACGATCCTGTGCGGGGCGGGCGCGCCGGGCACGCCCGCCCGTTATGCCCGGAACGGGCGGGACAGGTGTTACGGGACGGCCGGTACGGAGTCCTCGAAGGCCGTGCCCGCCGTGCGGTAAGCGGCGACCTTGGCGGCCACCTGGGCCGGGGTCAGGACCTGGTCCTTCACGTGCAGGACGTAGTCGACCTTCTGGTCGTAGGACCGCGCCGTGGTGGAGGTCTGGCCCGCGAGGTCGATGAGCCACTGATTGAAGTTGATGGACATCGGGCGCTCGGGCAGATAGCGCGCGTCGTGGCGGCCGAACTCCTGGCCGTCCACGTAGTACACGATCGTGCCGTCGTCGATGGTCAGGACGAGGTCGTGCCAGCCGGCGTAGCTCGCCCGGACCTCGGAGTGCTGGTTGACGGCCTCCCAGGGGTCGGGCCGGTAGGTCTCCCACGAGGTGGTGTAGAGGATGTTGGCGGGCTCGCCCCAGCCGCCGTTGGGCAGGTACTCGAAGTCGTACTCGGCGTAGTCGTCCGCCATCGGCGCCTTGAGGTCGTTGATGGTGAAGAAGGTCTGGACGAGACGGTCCCCGTCCGGCCCGGAGAGCGGCGCGTCGGAGAAGCGGACACGGGCGGCATAGGTGCCGTTCTTGAACTTCATGGCCCGGGTGAGGATCTCGGTCTGCTTGGTGGACTCGGCGGTCCCGGCGGTCGAGGTCCTCAGGTTCATGATCGAGTTCGTGCCCTCCTGGGCGAAGGTCACGTTCTCGGGCGCCCAGCCGGCGCCGGGCACGCCCGGTCCGCCGGAGTTGGAGCGCACGCTCCAGCCGTGGGCGGCGATCGCCGGGTCGGTGTGGCCGGTGTAGTCGAAGTCGTCGAAGAGGGCGGGACCACCGGTGGGCGGCGGCGTGGTCGGGTCCGTCGGCGTCGGGGTGGGTTCGTTCCCGGCCGGGGCGGTGCCCCAGACCGTGACGCCGCCGACGGTGGCGGTGACCTTGCTCCAGTTCGCGTACGTGGTCTGGGAGGGGCCGAAGGAGTAGTCGTCGCTCTGGTTCAGCGGCTGCCAGTTGGAGCGGTGGAAGCGCAGCTGCATGTCGCCCGTGTCGGCGCCGGGGGCGAGGCTGCCCGCGCCGGCGGTGAAGCCGACCTCCAGATAGCGGTCGGCGGTGGCGGTGGGATTCGCGAGCGTGCCGAAGGTGCCGGTCAAGTTGGCGCAGCCCTTCACCGCCCAGGAGCAGGCGTAGGTGTACGAGGCTCCCGGGTCGGCCTTGAAGTAGTAGCGCACCTTGACCTGGCTCAACGGCATGCTCGACGAACCGGTGTTGACCACCTTGAACCAGGGCTCCACCTGGTCGCTCCCGGTGGCGCTCTGCCGGTACTGGACGGTGACGGTCTCGCCGGCCGCGACGGCCGGGAGGGCGGTCAGCGCGGTGGCGCCGAGGCCGGTGACGGCGGCGACGGCGAGTGCGGCGCGCATCCGCAGGCCGGCGCCGATCGGTCGGGGGCTCATCGGTCGGTTGCTCATCGGGGTTCCTCTCCTTGGACGGAGGTGGGGGAAAGGCGGCGCGGCACCCGGAGGGTGTCGAGCCGGGTCCGGTGGTGGCGCAGCCGGGTCTGGAAGCCCGTCCAGTCCCGGCGCCCGGTCCAGGCGGTCTCGGCCAGGGCGCAGATCCGGGGGAAGGTCAGGTACTCGGCGTGCGCGGCGGTGGGGACGAACTCGGTCCACAGCTGCGCCTGGGTGCCGAGGACCCGCGCGGCCTCCTCCGGGCTCCAGTGGGCCGGGGCGGGATCGGTGTCGTGGACGGCGCGCAGGTCGACGACGGCTCCCGGCTGACCGGGCGGTTCGTCGAACCTCGCCGACTGGGGGTAGTCGAGATAGGTGGATCGGTGGGGCGCCATGACGACCTGGTGGCCGCGGCGGGCGGCCGTGCGCCCGTGGGCGGTGTCCCGCCAGGGCATGACGGTGAAGTACGGGGGGAGGTCGGCGCCGGTCTCGGTCCAGCCGAGCGGCCGGCGGCCGGCGTCGAGGAGATGGCGCCCGACCTGCTCCATGAACCAGCCGTGCAGGGCGTCCGGGCCGTCGAGTCCCTGCTCCGCGACGCGTCGGCGGGCTTCGGGCGAGGCATGCCATTCGGTGGTCGGGCACTCCTCCCCTCCGATGTGGACGTGGGGCGAGGGGAAGACGTCGAGCACCTCGTCGAGGACTTCGCGGCAGAAGTCGAGGACACCGTCGTGGACACCGAGGACGGTGTCGCACACACCCCAGCGGTCCCAGACGCCGAGGGTGCGGTCCGGCCGGTTGCCGAGTTCGGGGTAGGCGGCCAGGGCTGCCCGGGCGTGGCCGGGCATCTCGATCTCGGGCACGACGGTGACACCCCGCTCGGCCGCATGCCGTACCAGTCCGGCGAGTTCGGAGCGGGTGTAGGCACCGCCGTGCGGAAGGCC
Source organism: Streptomyces sp. NPDC059567 (assembly GCF_042735655.1). Taxonomy (NCBI): domain Bacteria; kingdom Bacillati; phylum Actinomycetota; class Actinomycetes; order Kitasatosporales; family Streptomycetaceae; genus Streptomyces; species Streptomyces sp. NPDC059567. The sequence continues at coordinate 36,537 of NZ_JBHWBS010000043.1, forward strand.
GCCGATCTCGGTGAGCCGGGGGCGGCCGGCGACCGGCATGCGCCAGCCCTGGTCGTCGGTGAGGTGGAGGTGGAGGACGTTGAGCTTGTGGAGGGCGAGGAGGTCGACGTATCTCCTGAGGAAGGAGACGGGCCGGAAGTGGCGGGCGACGTCGAGCATGGCTCCGCGCCAGGAGAACCGGGGCACGTCGGTGATCTGTACGCAGGGCACGGACCATTCGACGCCGATGACGGGTTCGTCGAGCAGTGCCTGGACGGGCAGGAGTTGACGGAGTGTCTGGACTCCGGCCAGCAGACCCCGGAGGCGGGCGGCGCGCAGCAGGACGCCCTCGGGGCCGACGGTGAGTCCGTACCCCTCGTCGCCGAGACCGGTGAGGGCCGGGTCGAGGGCGAGGACGACGGGGCCGTCCGGGCGCTCCGGCAGCCGGAGTCCGGTGGCCGGCCCCAGGAGGGTGCGCAGCAGCTCCGCGGCGTCCCCTGCTCCGGGGGCGATCTTGAGTGCGGTGGCGGCGTCGAAGGTGAATGTGCCCGGCAGCAAGTGGAGTTGGGCGGGATGGGGGACGAGGTGGGGCACGGGCATGGCGGCGCGCTATCCCTTCACGGCTCCGCCGGTCATCCCGGCGGCGACCCGGCCCTGCAGGACCAGGAAGAGGACGAGGACGGGCAGGGCGAAGAGGGTGGACGCGGCCATGGTGGCGCCCCAGTCGGTGCCGAAGACGTTGGAGAACGAGGAGAGCCAGACGGGCAGCGTCCGGTCGTCCTGGTTCTTGATGATGAGCATGTTGGCGAAGGCGAACTCGTTCCAGGCCGTGATGAATCCGAAGAGCGAGGTGGCCAGCAGGCCGGGGGCCAGCAGGGGAAGGGTCACGCGGCGGAAGGCCTCGGCGCGGGTGCAGCCGTCGACCTGGGCGGCCTCTTCGAGCTCGGCGGGGACGGCGGCGAGGAAGGACCGCAGGGTGACGACGGTGAACGGCAGGGTGATCATGAAGTAGATCAGGGTCAGGGTTCCCAGCCGGTCGAGCAGGTCGGCGTCCCGGGCGATGACGTACATCGGGATCAACAGCGCTTCCCAGGGCGCGACTTGAGCGATGAAGACCATGAGGACGAAGGCGCGCCGGCCGCGCCAGCGCATCCGGGCCACGGCGAAGGCGGCGCCGAGCGCCACGACGAGCGCGAGCAGGACGCAACCGGCGGTGACGATCAGGCTGTTGCGCCAGAAGAGCCAGAATCCGTCCGCCTCCACGGCGCGCGCGAAGTGCTCAAGGGTGAGGGAGGCCGGCAGCAGGACGGGGGTCTCGGCCTGGATGTCGGGCGTGGGTTTGAAGGCCGTGGAGACCATCCAGTACACCGGGAAGACGGCGAGGACGAAGACGGTGGCGGCGGCGGTGTTCAGGGGGAGTCGGCGCAGGGCACGGGCGTTCACCGGTCGGCCTCCTGCCGGAGCATCTGACGGAAGTAGGCGATCAGCACGGCGACGAGGATGAGCACCGTCAGGGTGGAGACGGCCGCTCCGAGGTCGTAGCGGTGCAGCGACTGGGCGACCCGGTACGCGTAGACCGGCAGGGTGGTCGTCGCCTCGCCGGGGCCGCCCCGGGTGACGGCCCAGATCTGGGCGAAGCAGCGGAAGACCCAGATGACTTCGAGGCACAGGACCAGACCGAAGATCGGCCGCAGCAGCGGCAGGGTGATCGAGTGGAAGATCCGGAAGGCCCCGGCTCCGTCCAGACGGGCGGACTCGTACAGCTCCTCGGGGACGGTCAGCAGCGCGGCGTGCAGGGTGATCGCGGCGAAGGGGACCGACTGCCACACCACGAGCAGGACGAGGACGGTGAAGGCTGCGGTGCCGTCGGCGAGCCAGGAGTACCCCTCGAAGGACGTGAACCCGAGCCGTACGAGCACCCAGTTGACGATGCCGAGGCGGGAGGCGAAGAGCCACTGGAAGACGGTGGTGGTGGCGATGACCGGGCTGGCCCAGGCGAGGACCAGCCCGCTCGTCACCAGGATCCGCATCCGCCGGCCGAGTCGTCGCATCATCAGCGCGACGAGCGTGCCGATGACCATGATCAGGACGACGTTGACGAGGGTCCACCAGAAGGTGCGCCGGACGACCTCCCAGAACTCCGGGTCGGCCAGGACCGTCCGGTAGTTCCGGAAGCCGACGAACCCGGCGCCGCCCCGGATCAGTTCGCCCATTCCGTACCGCTGGAAGGAGATCAGCAGGTTGCGGACGAGGGGGTAGCCGAGGAGCAGGGCGCCGCCGAGGACCGTCGGGGCGACGAGGACGTAGGGCCAGAGGGCGGCCCCGCGACGCGGCCGGCTCACGAGCCGAGGGTCTTGGTGATGCTCTCCGACGCGTCCTTGGCGGCCCGCGCCGGGTCGGTGCCGGTGAGTACGGCGGTCATGTACTGCTTGATCGGGTTGGTGGCCTCCACGGCCGCCCACTGCGGGGAGTTGGGCGTCGCGCGGCCCTGGGCGGCGCCCGCGGCCATGGCGGCGGTGCCCTCGTCGTCCTGGATCACATGGGCGAGCGAGGTGCGGTTGGGCACGTAGCTCATCGTTCTGGCCATCTCCGTCTGCCACTTCTCACCGGCGAGCGCCTTGACGACCTCGTAGGCGGCGTCGGGGTGGGCGGATGCCTCGGGGACGATGAGGTCGGAGCCGCCGGTGAAGACCGCGCCGGGCTTGTCCGCCGTCTTCCCGGGGATCGGGAAGAAGCCGAGCTTGCCCGTGAGCGCCGGATTGGCCTCTTCGACGATCTTCGCTCCGCCGGGTACGGCGATGATCTGGGCGACGTCGCCCTTGGCGAAGACATCGGCCTGCGGCGGCTTGGCCTCGTCGGAGTCCTTGGGGCCCTTGCCGAGGGCCTGGAGCTGCCGGTAGAAGTCCATGCCCGCGAGGGCCTGCGGGGTGTCGAGCGCGCCCTTCCACTGCGTGCCGTTCCGCACGGCGAGGTCGCCGCCGTCCTCCCAGATGAAGCCCGACAGGGTGTACCAGTTCTGTCCGGGGAGGTAAATGCCCTGTGTGGAGCCCTCGTCGAGCTTGGCGGTGACGGTGAGCCACTCGGCGCGGGTCTTCGGCGGGGCGGTGATGCCGGCCTTGGCGAAGAGCTCCTTGTGGTAGATGACGACACGGTTGGCGGCGTACCAGGGGATGCCGAACTGCTTGCCGTCGACCTTGCCGGGCTCGGCGAGGCCGGGCAGCCAGTCGGCCCCGTTCAGCTCGGCGACCTTGGCGCTGAGGTCGCGGACTCCGCCGCTCGCCGCGTACTGGGCGACCTGGGTGTTGCCGACCTCGATGACGTCGGGGGCGTCCTTGCTCGCCAGGGCCGCGGTGACCTTCTCGCCGATGCCGTCCCACTCCTGGATCTGGATGTCGAGGGTGGTGCCCTTGTGCGTCGCCTCGAAGTCGGTGCGGAAGCGGGTGAGGAAGTCGTCGGTGACGCTGTCCTTCATGATCCAGACGGTGACCTTCGCGGCCCCGTCGGCGTTCGCGGGGTCGTCGGTGGAACCGCAGGCGGTGACACAGAGAGCCAGGGTCGCCATGAGGGCGACGGGGCCGGCGAGGGGGCGGATGTTCACGGGCACCTCGATGAATGGTTAACCAATTGGTCAAGTGGTCAGATGCGTGACCAGAAGGTGGCATGGACCAATGTGGCCGTCAACCCCTTGAAAAATATGCGCTGTTCACCCATTCGACGGCGAGGAGGTCTGGTTAGGATGAGGCTTACCAGTTGACCAGTCAGGGAGAGCGCATGAAGGACGGCCCCTCGGGCGGGGTGCTGAAGAGGGAGCGCGTACGGGAGCATCTGCTGGGCCTGATCGAGGCAGGCCGCCCCGGCGAACCGATCCCCTCGGAGCGCACCCTGTGCGCCACGCTCGGCGTCTCACGCCCCACCCTGCGCGCCGCCGTCGACGAACTCGTCGCGACGGGTGCGCTGGTACGGGAGCACGGGCGCGGCATGTTCGTCGCACCGGCCAAGATCACCCAGCAACTCGCCCCGGACGACGCGGCCTTCACCGTTCCGCGCGCCTCCGGAAGCTGGTCGAGCACGGTGCTCGAGTCCGCCAGGCTCCGGGCCGGCGCGCGCATCGGCCGCAAGCTCCGCCTCTCCCCCGCAGCCGAGCTGCTCTACATCGCCCGGCTCCGTCTGGTCGACGGCTCCCCCATGGCGATCGAGCACCTCCACATCCCGGCGGATCTGGTCCCCGCCGCGCTCACCGCGCAGGAGTTGGAGGCCGGCGATCTGTACGACCATCTCAGGGACCACCACCGCGTCCATGTCCGGGAGGCGACGCAGTCGATCGAGCCCACCGTCGTCAGCGAGGCGGAGGCGGCCCTCCTGGACGTCCCCGTCCTCTCCCCCGCGCTGCTGATCGAGCGCCTCACCCTCGACACCTCGGGCCGGCCGGTGGAGTACGTCCACTCGGTGTACCGGGGCGACCGCTACCGGATCGTCTCCCGGCTCGACTTCACCCGCGACGGCGTCGTGACCTCCTCGACGGCCGGGGATGCATACTGACCGCCGGACGACAGGCCGGGGAGGGCGTGCGATGGAGCTCAAGCGGGAGCGGGTACGGGAGCATCTGCTGGCCATGATCGACGGGCGCCGCCCCGGCGACGCCATCCCCTCCGAGCGCACCCTGTGCGCCACGCTCGGCGTCTCACGCCCCACCCTGCGCGCCGCCGTCGACGAACTCGTCGCGACGGGCGTGCTGGTACGGGAGCACGGGCGCGGCATGTTCGTCGCACCGGCCAAGATCACCCAGGAGCTCGTCGCCGAGGACCACGCGGCGGGCGCGCCCCGGAGCCGCGGCAGCTGGACGAGCACGGTGCTGGAGTTCCGTACCGTACGGGCGGGCGCGCGGATCGGACGGAAGCTGACGGTCTCCCCGGCGGCTGAGCTGGTGTACGTGGCCCGGCTGCGGCACGTCGACGGGGCTCCGATCGCCCTGGAGCATCTGCACGTCCCGGCGGATCTGGTGCCGGGCCTGACCCCCGCGGACATGGAGAGCGGCTTCTACGCCCATCTGCGGGAGAAGTGCCGCATCCGGACGGCGCACGCCGTCCAGTCGATCGAGCCGACCGTCCTGAGCGAGGAGGAGGCCGAGCTGCTCGGCGTCCCCGTCCTCTCCCCCGCCCTGCTCTTCGACCGGATCACCTCGGACACGGGCGGGCGGCCGGTGGAGTACGTCCGCTCGCTGTACCGGGGCGACCGCTACCGGATCGTCTCCCGGCTCGCCCTCTCCGACGGGGCCGCCGACCACCCGGCGCCCGACGTGTCGCGGACCGGGGCGTGGTGGGGCACGGTGGAGTGACCCCCAAGGTCCAAGGAGAGGAGTTCGGCCCTCATGTCGAACCACACCTACCGCGTCACCGAGATCGTCGGCACCTCCACGGAGAGCGTGGACCAGGCCATTCGCAACGGCATCGACCGGGCCTCGCAGAAGCTCCGCGGCCTCGACTGGTTCGAGGTGACACAGGTGCGCGGTCACCTCGTCGACGGGGCGATCGCGCACTACCAGGTCGGGCTGAAGGTCGGCTTCCGGCTGGAGGACGGCGACTGACCCGGTCGGTCAGGTCCGGCCCTCCTTCTCCTGGGCGTCCTTCAGAGCCTCCGACGCCGCGGCCCAGCGGGCGCGGACGACCCGGAAGCCCGCCTGTGCGGCCGCGTCGCAGACCAGCTCGTCGTCGTCGACCAGCATCCGGATCTCGCGGTCGCGGCCGAGCCGGCGCAGGATCTCCAGCTTGGTGTGGCGCGCGGGACGGAAGTCGTTGTTGCGGCGCATATGGATCCGCCCCTCGGGCAGTCCCTGCGCGGCGAGCCAGGCGACGGTGTCCTCACGGCAGCGCTCGGGGCGCCCGGTGAGATAGACGATCTCGCACTCCTCGGCGGCCTCCAGGCACAGGGCGACGCCCCGCGCGAGCGGCGGATCCTGGGGCGCGGCGGCGAAGAAGCCCTTCCAGTCGCGGGGCCGGCCCTCCAGGAAGTGCTGGCGGTGGGCGGTGCCGGCGAGAGTGTTGTCGAGATCGAAGACGGCCACGGGCCTGCTGTTTCGCGTCACACGGACAGCGTAGGCAGTACAGGGTCGGACATCGGCGACCGGCCCGCCCCGGCACGGGACCGGACGCGGGCGGGAGCGACACCGACGGCAAACGCCGCCCGGCACTGACGCGGCCCCGTCGCACCGCACCGGTGATCAGGCACCGCGGGAATCCTCGCCGCGCGGTGACGTTGAACCCTTCGTGACCCTTTCTCTCGACGGCATCCGTCTCTCCGTCCTCGACCGCTCCCGGACCCGGGAGGGCGAGGACGGCTCCGTCGCCCTGCGCACCACCGTGGATCTCGCCCGGGAGGCGGAGGCGCTCGGATATCACCGGTTCTGGGTGTCGGAGCACCACAGCGTGCCCGGCGTGGCCGGATCCGCCCCCGCCGTCCTGGCCGCCGCCGTCGCCGGTGCGACGTCCTCCATCAGGGTCGGCACGGGCGGAGTGATGCTCCCCAACCACCAGCCGATGGTCGTCGCCGAGCAGTTCGGCGTCCTGGAGTCGCTGTTCCCCGGACGGATCGACATGGGGCTCGGCCGCTCGGTCGGCTTCACGGACGGGATCCGGCGGGCGCTCGGCCGGGACAAGGACGACGCGGAGCGGTTCGCGGAGCAGCTGACCGAGCTGCTCGGCTGGTTCACCGGCACACAGACCGCCCATCCGCAGGTGCACGCCCGGCCGGCCGAGGGCCTGCGCGTGCCGCCGTACGTCCTCGCGACCGGCGAGGGCGCGACGATCGCCGCCGAGGCCGGCCTTCCCATGGTCATCGGGGATCTGCGGGGCCGGGAGCGGATGCTGCGCGCGATCGACGCCTACCGCTCCGCCTTCCGCCCCTCCCCCTGGTCCGAGGAGCCGTACGTCGTCGTCGCGGGCACGGTCGCCGTGGCCGGGACCGAGGAGGAGGCCAGGCGCCTGCTGATCCCGGAGGCGTGGTCGCTCGCTTACTCGCGCACCCAGGGCGTGTTCCCGCCGCTCCTGCCCGTCGAGCAGATCGAGGAGCTCTCGATGACGGAGAAGCAGCGCGAGTTCTTCGAGTCGGGCCTGGAGGGGCATGTGTACGGCACGGAGGAGCAGGTCGCCGACGCGCTGGAGCGGGTGGTGAAGGAGAGCGGGGCACAGGAGGTGCTGGTGACGACCAGTACCCACGACCGCGGGGCGCTCCGCGACTCCTACCGCCGGCTCGCCCGTGTCGCGGGCCTGCGTACGGGCCTGACCAGCGCAAACGCCTAGTATCAAGGAATGCCCGACAGCTCCGACGACCAGCGTCACGACCCGTACGTCCGCGTCCGCGGCGCCCGCGAGCACAATCTCGCGGGCGTCGATGTCGACATTCCGCGTGACGCGATCGCCGTCTTCACCGGGGTGTCCGGCTCCGGCAAGTCCTCGCTCGCCTTCGGCACGATCTACGCGGAGGCCCAGCGTCGCTACTTCGAGTCGGTCGCGCCCTACGCGCGGCGGCTGATCCATCAGGTGGGCGCGCCGAAGGTCGGGGAGATCACCGGTCTGCCGCCCGCTGTCTCGCTCGAACAGCGCCGCTCGTCGCCGAACACCCGCTCGTCGGTCGGCACGGTCACGACCTTGTCCAACTCGCTGCGGATGCTGTTCTCCCGCGCCGGCTCGTACCCGGCCGGGGCCGGGAGGCTCGACTCCGACGCGTTCTCGCCGAACACCGCCGCCGGGGCCTGCCCCGCATGCCACGGTCTCGGCCGGGTGCACGAGACCAGCGAGGAACTGCTGGTCCCTGACCCGGAGTTGTCGATCCGGGAGGGGGCGATCGCCGCCTGGCCGGGTGCCTGGCAGGGCAAGAACCTTCGCGACGTCCTGGACGCCCTCGGCCATGACGTCGACCGGCCGTGGCGGGAGCTGGACGCGAAGGACCGGGAGTGGATCCTCTTCACGGACGAGCAGCCGGTCGTCACGGTCCATCCGGTACGGGAGGCGGGGCGCATCCAACGCCCGTACCAGGGCACGTACATGAGCGCTCGTCGCTATGTGATGCACACCTTCTCCGACTCCAAGAGCGCGACCCTGCGCGCCAAGGCGGAGCGCTTTCTGACCAGCGCGCCCTGCCCGGTGTGCGGCGGGAGCCGACTGCGTCCGGAGGCTCTCGCCGTCACCTTCGCGGGCCGGACGATCGCCGAGCTGGCGGCACTGCCGCTGACGGCGCTGGCGGGGGTGCTCGGGAAGCACGACGGCTCGGAGACCGCGCGGGTGCTCACCGAGGACCTGCTCGCGCGGATCGGCACGGTGACCGAGCTCGGTCTCGGCTATCTGAGCCTGGACCGCACCACCCCGTCCCTGTCCAACGGCGAACTGCAACGACTGCGGCTCGCCACCCAGTTGCGCTCCGGACTGTTCGGCGTCGTGTACGTGCTCGACGAACCCTCCGCGGGACTTCACCCGGCCGACACCGAGGCGCTCCTGGTGGTCCTCGACCGGCTGAAGGCGGCCGGCAACTCGGTGTTCGTGGTCGAGCACCACCTCGACGTGGTGCGCCATGCCGACTGGATCGTGGACGTCGGCCCCCTGGCGGGGGTGCACGGCGGCCGGGTGCTGCACAGCGGCCCGCCGCACGAGCTGGCGGGTGTCGAGGAGTCCGCGACCCGCCGGTTCCTCTTCGACCGCGCCGCGGTGGCCGAGCGGCCGGTGCGCGAACCCGTCGGCTGGCTGCGGACGGGCCCGGTCACCCGCCACAACCTCAAGGCCCTGGACGCGGCCTTCCCCCTCGGGGTCCTGACGGCGGTGACCGGCGTCTCCGGATCGGGCAAGTCGACGCTGGTGGGCGAGCTGTCGGAGGAACTGGCGGGCGTGGAGCGTCTGGTGACGGTCGATCAGAAGCCGATCGGACGGACTCCCCGCTCCAACCTCGCCACGTACACGGGCCTCTTCGATGTCGTGCGGAAGCTCTTCACGGCCACCGAGGAGGCTCGTGCCCGTGGCTACAAGGCCGGTCGGTTCTCCTTCAACGTGCCCGGCGGACGCTGCGAGACCTGCCAGGGCGAGGGCTTCGTCTCGGTCGAGCTGCTCTTCCTGCCGAGCACGTACGCGCCCTGTCCGGACTGTCACGGGGCCCGCTACAACCCGGAGACCCTGGAGGTCCGGCTGCGCGGGCTCACCATCGCCGAGGTGCTCGACCTGACGGTCGAGGCCGCGGCCGGCTTCTTCGCCGACACCCCGGCCGCGGCACGCAGCCTGCGCACCCTGCTCGACGTCGGCCTCGGCTATCTGCGGCTCGGCCAGCCCGCGACCGAGCTCTCCGGCGGCGAGGCCCAGCGCATCAAACTCGCCTCCGAGCTCCAGCGGCTGCGCCGCGGCCACACCCTCTACGTCCTGGACGAGCCGACGACCGGCCTTCACCCGGCCGATGTCGAGGTGCTGATGCGCCAGCTGCACGGGCTCGTCGACGCCGGACATTCGGTGATCGTCGTCGAGCACGACATGGACGTGGTCGCCACGGCGGACTGGGTGCTCGACCTCGGGCCGGGCGGTGGTGAGGAGGGCGGCCGGATCGTCGCCGAGGGGCCGCCAGCCGCGGTGGCGGGCGCGACGTCGAGCCGGACCGCGCCGTATCTGGCGGCCCGACTCGACGCATGAGGCCGTCCGCGCCTACCTGGGCTCGACGAACTGGACCTCCAGGCTCACCTTGATCACGTCGCCGAGGAAGCCGGGGGCGAAGTCGAGGCCGAAGTCACTGCGTCGGAACTCTCCGGTGGCGTCGAAGCCGGCATGCCTGCTGCCGTCCATCGGGACGTCGACGACGCCGCCGAACTCGACGTCGAAGGTGGTGGGCCGGGTCACGTCGCCGATGGTGAGGTCGCCCTCCAGGGTCCAGTCCTCGCCCGCTCCGGCGATGCGGGTGGAGCGGAAGCTCATCGTCGGCCGCTTCTCCACGTCGAGGAGGTCCGCGGCGCGCACATGGGCGTCGCGGTCCGCGTTGCCGGTGTCGATGGAGGCGAGGGCGACGGTCGCGGTGATGGAGGAGGCGTCGAGGGTGTCGCCGACGAGGAGTTCGGCCGTGAGCTCGTTGAAGCGGCCGCGCACCTTGGAGATCCCGAGGTGACGGATGGTGAAGCCGACGGAGGAGTGCAGCGGGTCGAAGACCCAGTCGCCGGGGGCGAGCGGAAGGGCGGTGGTGCTGTGCGATTCGGTGGTCATGGGCTTCACGCTGCCGCCTGGCCGGGATGTGAGGAAGGCCGTGCCGAGGCTGGTAGTGACAGGGCCACCCTCCGCTCGGCCCGCGCTCGTACGATCGGTGGATGAGCGACAACGAACTGGGGGCGTTCCTGCGCGCCCGACGCGAGGCGATGACTCCCGCGGAGGCCGGGCTTCCGGCGGGCCCGCGGCGGCGGACGCCGGGCCTGCGCCGGACGGAGCTGGCGATGCTGGCCGGGATCAGCGTCGAGTACCTGGCCCGGCTGGAGCAGGGCCGGGACCGCAACCCGTCCCCGCAGGTCCTGGGCGCGCTCAGCGAGGCGCTGCGACTGCCCCTGGACGCCCGGGTGCATCTGCGCAACCTGATGAAGTCGGGCATGCAGCGGCACATGTGCGCGGTGACGCCCGGTCCGGCCCGCGAGGTGCGGGCGACGGTGCGGGCGCTGCTGGACCGGCTGGGTCCGACGCCGGCCGCGGTGATGAACATGCTGGGCGAGACCGTGGCGTACACCGACGGCTACGCACGGCTGGCCGGTCCCGTGGGACTGCTGGACGGGGATCCGCCGAACCGGCTGCGGTTCGTGTTCACCGATCCGCGGGCCCGTGAGGTGTTCCCCGACTGGGACCGGGTGGCCGATCAGCAGGTGGGGGCGCTGTCCTTCGCGGTGACCGGTTCGGATTCGCACATGGCCGAGCTGGCCCAGGAGCTGACGGTGACGGCGGGCCGGGCGTTCTCCGACCGGCTGCGGTCACCGGGGCTGCTGCGGGCCCGCTCCGGCGTCGACCGGTTCGTCCATCCGGAGGCGGGGGAGCTGCGGCTCGCGTACGAGGTGCTGGAGCTGCCCGAGACGGACGGCCAGCACGTGGTGGTGCACCTGCCGGCCGACGAGGCGACGTCGGTGGCGCTCGACGGCCTGATGGGCCGCCGCCCGGGGACCCTGCGGGCGGTCGGCGGCTGAGCGGGACGCCACGCCGGCCGGGCCCGGCGGGTGGCGGCCGTCAGAGGGCCAGGGTGCGCCAGCCCCGGGTGATCTCCTCGCGGACGTCCACCTGCGTCGGCTCGTGCTGCGGACCCCCCTGTGAGGTGAGCAGGTCCACCAGGCCGGCACCGTCCGCCGGACGCCCCGCCGGGTCGACGGTCAGCGCCCGTTCCACCGCGGCCGCGAGCTCCGGGTCCAGGGCCCGCACCGCCGCCAGCGCGGCCGGCTCGGGGCCGGTGTCCACGATCCGGCGGATCACCGCGCCCGTACTGGTCGCCGCGAACGGGCTGGTGCCGTGCGCCGCGCAGACCACGCAACAGGCCCACGCCCACACGTCGGCGGCCGGACCGACGCGCTCCTCACCGAACTGCTCCGGCGCCATGTACGTCAGGGTGCCCGGTCCGGCGCCGGTGCGGGTGAGCCTGGTGCCGTCGACCAGGTCCGCGATGCCGAAGTCGAGCAGCCGCGGTCCGGCCGTGGTCAGCATGATGTTGGCGGGCTTGAGGTCGCGGTGGACCAGACCGAGGCGGTGGACGCCGGACAGCGCCACGGCAAGCGCCAGCGCCAGCGCCCGCAGCGCCTCGGGGGTACGGATCGGCCCCTGCTCCCCCAGATGGACGTCGAGGGGGCGTCCGTCCAGCAACTCCATGGCAAGGTACGGCCGTCCGCCGTCGACGCCGGAGTCGAGGACGCGGGCGGTGTACGCGCCGGAGACCATGGACAGCACCTCGGACTCGCGCTGGAACCGGCGCAACAGCTCGGCGTTGTCCAGGAGTTCGGGATTGATGGTCTTCAGCGCGACCTGGGTCGCCGCACCCTCGCGCCGGGCGAGGTAGACCGTGCCCATCCCGCCCGCTCCGATGCGGCCGAGCAGCTGGTAGCCGCCGATCATGCGCGGCTCGCCGGGGAGGAGCGGCCGGTGCGGGAAGTGCGGCAGGGCGTCGGCGACCGGGGCGGGCTGCGTCGGCACGTACGCGGCGGGCCGGGCGGGCGCGGCGGCCTGGGCGGGCGCGGCGGGCCCCGGCCCCGCTGTCGGCGCGTCGCTGAAGGCCCGTACGACGGGGTCCTGGCCGACCGGGGTCCGGGCGACCGGCGCATGGCCGACCGGGGCCGGAGCGCCGACGCCGGGGACCTCGGCTCCGTGCCGGTACCTGCGGCTCACCCCGTAGGCGACGGCCTGACACGCGAAGGCCGCCAGGGCGAGACCGACCGGGAGAAGGAGTCCCAGCGCGATGCGGAGGGCCACCAGGCCGCCCACTCGCCGGCGCCCCGCCGGGGTCGCGGTCCACGAATCCCCGGGTACTCCCGTGGTCACGAGGGTGTGATGGGTCCGGGACCACAGCACCGGCCAGATCACCGACGCCAGGACGACGAAGAGGATGTACAGGATCCACGCCATCGCCAGGGAGTATCCGTAGTCGGCCGACAACCACCCCCCGGTATGGAGGACGACCGGGCGCCCCAGGACGTGGAACTCGTCGAGGACCCCGGAGGGCATCACGAACCACAGGCCGACACCGCCGGCCACTCCCAGGGCCAGCTCCCCCACCACCGCACCCGGAACCGTCCGGGGCGGCGTGGCCGGGTCCGCCAACGCCTGGCGCCGTACGGCCTGCTGGGCCCTGATCAGCAGGGGCAGTGTCACGGCTCTCAGCACCAGTGCCGGTCCCACCACCGTCAACACGTCCAGAGCCAGCGACGTCTCCACAGCCTCCGCCATGCTTCCCCCGTCTCTCCCTGCCATACCAACCGGTGGAGCACACGGAGTATAGAGCGGCGGTCGCAACCTCCCTATCGACGGCCGGACTTGCGCGTCGCCCGCAGCCACTCCTTGTTCATGGCGGCGATCGACGGCAGCGGGATCCCCTTCGGACAGGCCGTCGCGCACTCCCCGGTGAGCGTGCAGCCGCCGAACCCTTCGGCATCCATCTGGCCCACCATGTCCAGGACGCGCGTCTCGCGCTCCGGGGATCCCTGGGGCAGGACGTTCAGATGGTTGACCTTGGCCGACGTGAAGAGCATCGCCGAGCCGTTCGGGCAGGCCGCGACGCATGCGCCGCAGCCGATGCACTCGGCATGCTCGAAGGCGAAGTCGGCGTCGGCCTTGGGGACCGGGGTCGCATGGGCCTCGGGGGCCGCGCCGGTCGGGGCGCTGATGTAGCCGCCGGCCTGGATGATGCGGTCGAAGGCGGAACGGTCGACAACCAGGTCCTTGACGACCGGGAAGGCGGAGGCGCGCCACGGCTCGATGTCGATCGTGTCGCCGTCCTGGAAGGACCGCATGTGGAGCTGGCAGGTGGTCGTGCGCTCCGGGCCGTGGGCGTCGCCGTTGATGACCAGGCTGCATGCGCCGCAGATGCCCTCGCGGCAGTCGTGGTCGAAGGCGACGGGGTCCTCGCCCCGCAGGATGAGCTCCTCGTTGAGCGTGTCGAGCATCTCCAGGAAGGACATGTCGGAGGAGATGCCGTCCACGTCGTACGTGGACATGGCGCCGGGGGCGTCGGCGTTCTTCTGGCGCCAGACGCGCAGGGTGAGCTTCATGCGTAGCTCCGCTGGGTGGGGTGGACGTACTCGAAGACGAGGTCTTCCTTGTGCAGGACGGGGGCGGCGCCCTCGTTGAACTCCCAGGCCGCCGCGTACGAGAACTTCTCGTCGCGCCGCGCGGCCTCGCCGTCCGGCGTCTGGGACTCCTCGCGGAAGTGGCCGCCGCAGGACTCGGCCCGGTTCAGCGCGTCGAGGCACATCAGCTCGGCGAGCTCCAGGTAGTCGACGATCCGGTTGGCCTTCTCCAGGGACTGGTTGAACTCCTCGCCGGTGCCGGGAACCTTGATCCGGCGCCAGAACTCCTCGCGGATCTGGGGGATGCGGTCGAGCGCCTTGCGCAGGCCCTCGTCCGTACGGGCCATGCCGCAGAACTCCCACATCAGTTCGCCCAGTTCGCGGTGGAAGGAGTCGGGCGTCCGGTCGCCGTCCACCGAGAGCAGCAGGTTCAGCCGGTCCTCCGTCTCGGCGAGCGCGTCGCGCACCGCCGGATGGTCGTCGGTGACCGGCTCGGCGTGCGGGTGGCGCGCCAGGTAGTCGTTGATGGTCGAGGGCAGGACGAAGTAGCCGTCGGCGAGGCCCTGCATCAGCGCGGAGGCGCCGAGGCGGTTGGCGCCGTGGTCGGAGAAGTTGGCCTCGCCGATGGCGAACAGGCCCGGGACGGTGGTCTGGAGGTCGTAGTCGACCCAGAGTCCGCCCATCGTGTAGTGCACGGCGGGGTAGATCCGCATCGGGACCTCGTACGGATTCTCGGCGGTGATCCGCTCGTACATGTCGAAGAGGTTGCCGTACTTCTCCTCGACCGCCTTGCGGCCCATCCGCCGGATCGCGTCGGCGAAGTCGAGGTACACGCCCTGGCCGCCGGGTCCGACGCCCCGGCCTTCGTCGCAGACGTTCTTGGCGGCGCGGGAGGCGATGTCGCGCGGGACGAGGTTGCCGAAGGAGGGGTAGATGCGCTCCAGGTAGTAGTCGCGCTCGTCCTCGGGGATCTCGGCGGCGGGGCGGTCGTCGCCCTTCGCCTTGGGGACCCAGATGCGCCCGTCGTTGCGCAGCGACTCGCTCATCAGGGTCAGCTTGGACTGGTGGTCGCCGGTGCGGGGGATGCAGGTGGGGTGGATCTGGGTGAAGCAGGGGTTGGCGAAGTACGCGCCGCGCCGGTGGGCCCGCCAGACGGCGGTGGCGTTGGAGTTCATGGCGTTCGTCGACAGATAGAAGACGTTGCCGTAGCCACCGCTGGCGAGGACCACCGCGTCCGCGTAGTGGGTGGAGATCTCGCCGGTGATCAGGTCGCGGGCGACGATGCCGCGCGCCCGGCCGTCGACGACGAGCAGGTCGAGCATCTCGGTGCGGGCATGCATCTCGACGTTGCCCGCGGCGATCTGCCGGGAGAGTGCCTGGTACGCGCCGAGGAGCAGCTGCTGGCCCGTCTGGCCGCGGGCGTAGAAGGTGCGGGAGACCTGGACGCCGCCGAAGGAGCGGGTGTCGAGCAGTCCGCCGTACTCACGGGCGAAGGGGACGCCCTGGGCGACGCACTGGTCGATGATCTCGACCGAGATCTGCGCGAGGCGGTGGACGTTGGACTCGCGGGCGCGGAAGTCGCCGCCCTTGACGGTGTCGTAGAAGAGGCGGTGGATGGAGTCGCCGTCGTTGCGGTAGTTCTTGGCCGCGTTGATGCCGCCCTGGGCGGCGATGGAGTGGGCGCGGCGCGGGGAGTCCTGATAGCAGAACTGGACGACGTGGTAGCCCTGTTCGGCGAGGGTGGCGCCGGCGGAGCCGCCGGCGAGGCCGGTGCCGACGACGATGACGGTGTGCTTGCGGCGGTTGGCGGGGTTGACCAGCTTGGCCTGGAAGCGGCGGGTGTCCCAGCGTTCGGCGATGGGGCCGGCGGGGGCCTTGTGGTCGACGACCGGCTCTCCGGTCGTGAAGTCGAGGTAGCTCATGTCAGCTCACCACTCCGGTCATGACGGCTACGGGTACGGAGACGAAGCCCACGGTCAGGGCGAGCGCGAGGCCGTTCGCGAGCGCCTTGAGCAGCCGCTCGCGGCGGGCGCTGCCGACGCCGAGGGTCTGGGCGGCGCTCCAGAAGCCGTGGCGGATGTGCAGGCCGACGGCGAGCATGGCGACGATGTAGATCACGTTGCCGTACCAGGTGGAGAAGGTGTCCACGACGTTCTGGTACGGGTGGCCCTCCTGGAAGCCGCCGGGGTGGAGGGTGCCGGTGGTCAGGTCCAGGATGTGCCAGACGATGAACAGGGCGACGATGATCCCGCCCCAGCGCATGGTGCGGGTCGCGTACGAGGACCGCTTGCGGCGGTGGACGTAGGCGGTGGGGCGGGCCTTGATGTCGCGCCGGCCGAGCTGGTACGCGGAGACGGCGTGGGCGACGACCGCGGCGAGCAGCACGATCCGGACGAGCCAGAGGGCCCAGGAGTAGTGCAGGACGGGGTCGCCCATGGTGCGCAGCCAGTGACCGTACGCGTTGAACTCCTCGGGGCCGAAGAAGACCTTGAGGTTGCCCGCGACGTGGGCCACGAGGTAGCCGAGCATGATCAGGCCGCTGACAGCCATGACCGTCTTCTTGCCGATCGTGGATGCCCAGAAGCCGTGTGCGCGCGTGGGCGACGGTGGTCGTTCCGTCGGTGCCGTCTTCGTTGCCAGAGCCATGCAACCGACGGTAGGGCCGAAGGGCCCGAGAGGTCCAAGACATGGTCCGGCTCATCTCGATAGGCTGAGCCTATGCAGTTCCAGCAGCTTCTGTACTTCGTGGCCGTGGCCGAGACCCGGCACTTCACCCGCGCCGCCGAGCGGGTCCATGTCTCCCAGCCCTCGCTCTCTCAGCAGATCAGGGCCCTGGAGCAGGAGCTGGGGGCGGAGCTGTTCAGCCGGGCGCGGGGGAACATCGCGCTGACGGACGCGGGCGAGGCGCTGCTGCCGCTGGCGCGGCGGATCCTCGCGGACACGGACACGGCGCGGCACGAGGTCCAGGAGCTGGTGCAGCTGAGGCGCGGACGGGTGCGGCTCGGCGCGACGCCGAGCCTGTGCACGGGTCTGCTGCCGGACGTGCTGCGCGCCTTCCATGATCTGCACCCGGGGATCCAGCTCCTCATCGAGGAGGGCGGCTCGCACGACCTCGTACGGGAGCTGGCGCGCGGCGCGCTGGATCTGGCGCTGGTGGTGCTGCCTCTGCCGACGCCGTCCCCGGCGCTGACGACGGTGGAGCTGCTGCGCGAGGACCTGGTGGTGGTGTCGAGCGCGGCGGCGCCGGCGCCGGGGCGCCCGGTGCGGATCGCGGACCTGCGGGACCAGCCGCTGGTGATGTTCCGGCACGGCTACGACCTGCGGGAGCTGACCGTGGCGGCGTGCCGGGCGGAGGGGTTCGAGCCGTCGTTCACGGTGGAGGGCGGCGAGATGGACGCGGTGCTGGGGTTCGTGCGGGCGGGTCTGGGGGTGGCGGTGGTCCCGGCGATGGTCGCGGCGCGCGCGGGCCGCGACCTCCGTGTCACGTCCCTGGCCCGCCCGGGCCTGCGCCGCACGATCGCCCTGGCCCACCGCAGCGACGTGGCACCACCCCGGGCGGCGCGGGAGCTTCAGCGCATGCTCCTCCACTCGACGTGACCCTCGCGCCCGGGACGCGGGCGGCCGTTCCGAACCGCACGCGGGTTGTGGGCGGTCGTCCCGCTGGGCTGGGGGTCCCCCCGGGACGGAGTCTGGGGGACCCCCAGCCCTGCGGAACAGTTGCCCACAACGAGGGTGACGAGGGAGCGTGGGTGGGCACCGCCCAGCGGGACGATTGCCCACACGGGGGGTGACGAGGGAGCGTGGGCCCGGCCCGGGCAGAAGGGCGGGACGGGCCGCCCCCGCGGGGCGCCACCCACAGCCGGGGCGAACTACACCGCGTCCGCCAGGATCAAGGCGTGGATTCGGTCCGGCGCGCCCGGGCGGGCGTAGTACCAGCCCTGTGCCGTGTCGCATCCCAGTTCTCGCAGTTGCTGCGCCTGCGCCCCCGTCTCCACCCCCTCGACCGTCACCGCCAGCTTCAGGCTGTGCGCCAGTGCGACGATGCCCTCCACGATCTTGACGTCGACCGGGTCCGCCGGATGCTGCTGCATCCCCTGCGTGAAGGAACGGTCCAGCTTGAGGACGCTCACCGGCAGGCGCCGCAGGTTCGCCAGGTTCGAGTAGCCCGTGCCGAAGTCGTCCAGCGCGATGTCCACGCCCATCTCGGCGAGTTGCCGCAGCGGCTTCAGCAGGTCGTCGTCCGCGCCGATCAGCGCCGACTCGGTGACCTCCAGGCACAGGGCCCCGGGTTCCAGGCCCGAGCGCTCCAGGACGTCGACCGTGTCGGCGACCAGCCGCGGGTGGTGCAGCTGCGTCGGCGAGAGGTTGACGTTGATCCGCAGCGGGCCGCCGTCGGAGTGCCGGGTCTGCCAGAAGCGGGCCTGGCGGACCGCCTCCTGGAGGACCCAGCGGCCCAGCGGCACGATCAGGCCGGTGTTCTCGGCGAGCGGGATGAAGCGGTCGGGCCCGAGCACACCGTGCTGCGGGTGGCACCACCGCACGAGCGCCTCCGCGCCGTGCACGCTGCCGTCGCCGAGGTGCACCAGCGGCTGGTACTCGATGAAGAACTCGCCGCGCTCAAGCGCCGCCGGCAGCGCGGTGGTCAGCCCGTGCCGGGTGATGGCGCGCGCGTCGGCCTCCGCGTCGGCGAACTCGAAGCGGTTGCCGCCCGCCGACTTGGCGCGGTACATCGTGATGTCGGCGCTGCGCAGCACCTCGGCCGGGGTCCGCTCCCCCGCCGGCCCTTCGACGACACCGACGCTGCCCCGCACGGTCAGTTCACGGCCGTCGATCCGCACGGGCGAGGCGAGCGCGGCGAGGATACGGTTCGCCAGCTCGACGACCTCGCGCTCGGTGCCGGGCCCGGTCGTCAGGGCGACGAACTCGTCGCCGCCGAGCCGGGCCACCATCTCGCCCGGTGCCGTGGCGCAGCTCTGCAGCCGGTCGGCGACCTCGACGAGGAGCCGGTCCCCGGCCGAGTGCCCCAGGCTGTCGTTGATGGCCTTGAAGCCGTCGAGGTCGAGGTAGCAGAGCCCGAAGCGGGCGCCGTCGCCCGGGGTGAGCGCCTTCTCCAGGCGCTCGAAGAACAGGGTCCTGTTCGGCAGCCCGGTGAGCGCGTCATGGGTCGCCTCGTACCGCAGCCGCAGATTGAGCAGGCGCCGTTCGGTGGTGTCCTCCAGCAGCGCCAGCTGGTACCGGGGGAAGCCCTCGGCGTCGCGCAGCAGCGAGACGGTGAGGTTGGTCCACAGGACGGTGCCGTCGCCCCGGTAGTACGGCTTCTCGACGCGGTAGTGGTCGCGCTCGCCGCGTACGAGCTCGTCGTAGAGCTTCCAGACGTGCGGGCCGTCCTCGGGATGGGCCCATTCGTTGACCTTGCGGCTGCGGATCTGCTGGTCCAGACCGCCGAACATCCGGGTGAGGGTCTCGTTGACCTCCAGGACGTTGCCTTCGAGGTCGGCGATGCCGATCCCGACCGCCGCTCCGTCGAAGACCGCCCGGAAGCGGCTCTCGGTGGTGTGCAGGGCGACCTCGGCGGCGCTGCGGGCGGTGAGCGCGGAGCGGGCGATGGCCTCCTGCTCCAGCAGGGTCCGCTCGCGCAGGGCCTGGGCGAAGCCGGCCGCCATGGCGTGCTGGAGCCGTGAACAGCGGGCCCGCAGCTCCTCGGTGGACGTGCCGTCCTCGCCGCAGTAGAGCACCAGGTACGCGTCGATGACCCCGAGGGTGCGGCTGAGCGCGTCGGGGTCCGTGCAGTGGACGCCGACGAGCGCGGTGCCCGCGCGGTGCGCGGGGGCGGTGTCGAAGGTCCGGGCGTGCAGCGCGGCACGCAGCTCGCGGGCGAGCGGCAGCAGATGCTGCTCGAACTCGGCGCGGGTCATCGAGGTGGCCGTGACCGGGAAGATGGCCCGGCTCCAGATGGTCACGAACCGCCTGAGTCTGTCCTCGAGACCGTCCGGTTCCGCGCCGCAACCGGACGGCTGTGACGGCACCTTCACGCCTTGCGCCCCACCCCTGCGAAGCCGGAGAAGGCGTATGGATCCTCCTCGTCGGCCGGGCTGTCGGGCCGCCAGTCGGGCATGGGCACGAGCCCCGGCTCGACCAGCGGGCAGCCCTCGAAGAAGCGGCTGATCTCGGCGTGGGAGCGCATGACGAGGGGGTTGCGGATGTTCCGGTAGACCCCGACGGTGCCCTCGGCCTCGTCCTGCAGGAGCGGGATGCCTTCGTAGGAGGCGTGGGTCAACACGACCAGGCTGCCGGGCGCGAGGGCGTCGACGAGCTCCGCGACGGCCTTCTCCGGCTGGTCCTCGTCCTCCAGGAAGTGCAGGACGGCGACGAGCAGCAGCGCCACCGGCTTGTCCATGTCGAGGAGTTGGCGGACCTCGGGGCTGTGCAGGATCTCGAGCGGCTTGCGCAGATCGGCCGCGACGACGGCGGCACGGTCCTCGCCCTCGAGCACCGCTCGGCTGTGGGCGACGGCGACCGGGTCATGGTCGACGTAGACGACACTCGCGTCGGGGCAAGCGGCCCGGGCGACCTCGTGGACATTGCCGAACGTCGGTATGCCGGAGCCGATGTCGAGGAACTGGGTGACGCCACTGTCGACGGCGAAGCGTACGGCGCGACGCATGAAGGCTCGATTCGCCTGCATGATCTTGGGGAGTCCCGGCATGAACTCCATGGCCTTGCGGGCCGCTTCCCGGTCCACCTCGAAATTGTGCGAGCCGCCCAGATAGAAGTCGTACATACGGGACACGCTCGGCACCGAAATATCGATACCCGGCGGGGCCCAGGCGGGACGCTCCATCAATGTCTCCAACAAGTCGCCACGGAGGATACGGCCATGTGTTCGCGGCCGGTGTTCGAGCCGAGGCTACTGATCGCCCGCCGGGAGAGCGAGTAGAAACGGAAATTCGCGGTCCGTTCTTGGTCACACGCCATTGGCACGTGCAGGCGGAACGCAGGATTCACGCCTTCAGCTCGTGCACATTCACGTGCACATGGACGTGCGCCGACCCGCCGTCACGCGAGGAGTGACGGCGGGCCGACAGGCCGGGAGCGCGGCGCGGGGGACCTACTTGGGCGCTCCGACCAGCTTTCCCTCGGGGGACACGGCGTACCAGGTGCCGCCCACACCCTGGCCGTTGGTGTCTCCGGGCGCCTCGTCGCCGGCGAAGGTGTAGAGGGGCCAGCAGTCGATCGTCTGCTGCTTGATGCCGTCGGGGCGGTTGAAGGTGACGAAGCCCTTCTTGGTGATGCCCTTGGTGTCGTTCTTCTCGACGGGGGCGACAACCGGCCACTTCTCCAGGCAAGCGCCGGTGCAGGCCGTCTTCATGGGCCAGGCGGAGTCCTTCTTGAAGCGGTAGACCGTCATTCCTTCCGAATCGACCACGATGTCACCGAGCTTGGGGTCCTTGCGCACCGAGAGCCCGGCGGCGTCCACTCCGGATTCCTCCTCACCGCCCTCGTCGGCCCCGCCGCCCGCGGCGGGTGCGGCCTTCTTCCCGTCCGGTGCGGAGGCGAACCAGGTGCCGCCGACACCCTGGCCGTTGAGGTCGCCGGGCTTGGTGTCCTTGGCGTACCGGTACATCGGCCAGCCGTCGAGGGTGAGTTGCTTGGTGCCGTCGGTCCGGGTGACCTCGCCGAGCAGTGAGGGGGCCACGCCGGCCGGGGCCTTGGCGCCGTCGGCGCTCACCACGGGCCACGCCTTGGCGCAGTCGCCCTCGCAGGTGGCCTTGGGCGGGGAGGCGGAGTCCTTGTCGAAGCGGTAGAGGGTGAAACCCTCGCTGTCGGTGACGACCTTGCCGAGCTGTTTGGTGTCCGCCACCGCCAGCTGCCCGGCGGGCTCGGCCTTGCCGCTGCCCGCGTCGGATCCGTAGCCCCCGGAGGCGTAACCGCCGGAGCTGTAACCGTTGTCGGCCGGGGCGCCGGCCGGGTTCGCCGCTCCGGCGGGCTGGCCGCCGAGCGACGAGGAGCCCTGCTCCTGACCGCACGCCGTCGTCAGCGCGAGCATGGCCGCCGCCGTGAGCGCGAGTGCCGCGTTCCCCCAGGTCTTCATGTCAACTCCTGTTGTTTCATCGCCAGTCGGTGCGGCGCCGAACGCCGTTCCCGGCCTTGAATACGGAGATCGACTGCATCGTGCTCAAGGGGAGTCGAAGAATTTTTCCGCGGGGATGTCAAACCCCTCCCCGCGAGATCCCCACCATCCGGGGAATCAGGGCCGTTTCACGGCGTGGTGTCCCCGACGTGTGATCATGCTCTTCAGCGTGTCTCTGTACGGATCGTCTCTCGCGCGGCCCTTGGCGGCCGCCGCGCTGGTGTGGCTCCTCGCCGCACCGGCGCCCGCCGCCGCCGATGCCTGCGCCTACGCCACGACCGGGCCCGGCGGCTCGAACACCTCGGTCGCGGTCATCGGGCCGGGGGCGTGTTGGCCCCCACCCGCCCCCCCCCCCCCCCCCGCCCCCGCACCCCCCCCCCAACCCCCCCCCACACCCCCCCAC